>JAFBAM010000006.1 GCA_019247755.1 Sphingomonas sp. | reverse complement strand
TGCACGACGAAGCTGTCGCCTTTGCCCTTGAGCCTGCGACCCTTCGGCTCCTTCGTCTTGGAGAAATCGCGCTTCCGGTTGTAGGTCTCGATGTCGAGCGGAACACGCTTGGCCATAGTCAGGCCCTTTTACGTGCAAGCGCTTTCTCTTGTTCCTTCTTGGCGGAAGTCTTCTTCGCGGCCTTCTTGGGCTTGGCCTCGGCGGCCTTGCCCTTCTTCTCCTCCCCAAGGCTCTTCTTGAGCGCTGCCATCAGGTCGATGACGTTTGAGCCCTTGGGCGGCGGCGCGTCGGCGTCCGGATCCTCGATGACCTTCTCGCCCTTCGCTTTCTGCTTCTCCTCTATCAGGCGATGGAGCGCATCGACGTAACGGTTGTGGAACTCGTTCGGGTCGAACTCGCCCGCTTTCCGCTCGATCAGCATCGACGCCATGTCGAGCAGGTCCGGATCGGGCTTCGTGTCGCCGATGTCTCGGAAGAAGCCGGAGCTCTTGTGGATCTCGTCGGCGTAGCGGAGCGTCTCGAGGAGCATTCCCCGGCCGCAGGGCTTCAGCGCCACGACATATTCCTGGCCACGCATTGCCAGCTGGCCGATACCTACCTTCTTCGCTGCCTTGAGGGCGTCGCGAAGGACGACATAAGCCTCCTCCGCGAGGTCGTCGGCCGGCACGATGTAATAAGGCTTGTCGAAATAGGTCGCGTCGATGTCGTCCTCGTCGACGAATTGGACCAGGTCGAGCGTCTTGCGGCTCTCCAGCTTCACGCTGTCGATCTCTTCGGGATCGAGCAGAACGTAGTGGCCCTTCGAAACCTCATAACCCTTCACGATTTCGTCGCGGTCGACCGGCCCGATCCCCGGCACCACCTTTTCATATTTGATGCGCTTGCCGGATGGCTCGTGCACCTGGTGGAACTGGATCTGGGCGCCACTCTTGGTCGCCGGGAACAGCTCGACGGGGATCGACACCAGCGCCAGTCGGATCTGCCCTCGCCAAATCGCACGCGCAGCCATTCAGGACTCTCCTTCGTCGACGGATTCAATTCATTCCGCCACCGAGTCGTTCCGTGTAACTGCTTTCAATGACTGGACAAAGCTGCGGACGTCCTCGCGTCTCGAAACGAGATCGACGATTGCGGAGCCGCAAATCACCCCTTTTGCACCGGCATCGAGCGCCGCCCTGACATGCGCTGGCTTCGAGATTCCAAAGCCGAAGATGGGCGGCGGAGCGCCGGCGCTTTTCACGCGGCCGATCAGCCGTGCATCGAACTGGCCACTCGCGTGCGTGCCGGTGATGCCGGCCCGGCTCACGCAATAAGTATAAGCTTTCGAAAGGCTTGCGATCCGCGTCAAAGTTGCGTCCGCCGTGTTGGCCGCGGCGATCAGCACCGGCTCGATGCCCGCTTGCTCCATTTCGCGAACGAGTGGCTCGGCTTCCATCGCAGGTACATCGGCGATCAGCAGGCTGTCGGCGCCGGCTTCAGCCGCGTCGCGCATGAATCCCGTCCGCGCCGCGACGATATTGGCATAGGTCAGGATGCCGATCGGCACATCACTGTTGCGCCCACGCAACGATGCGATGAGGTCCAGGCAGTCGCCGACTCGGACCCCAGCGGCAAGCGCGCGCTGGGCGGCCGCCTGGATGACGGGCCCGTCGGCAACGGGATCGGAGAAGGGAATCCCGACCTCGATCATGTCGGCGCCGCCCCCGATGACTTCGTCGAGGAGCCGCGCGCTGGTTTGGAGATCGGGATCGCCGAGCATCAGGAACGCGCCGAACGCGCCATCTCCATTCAATCGTTCGAACATCGCGGCGTAGCGGCTCATGCGAGCAGCGCCTGCGCCTGTGAGACGTCCTTGTCCCCACGGCCCGACAGGCCAACCAGGATCGCGCTGTCGGGCTCGGCATCGGCAAGCTTCAGCGCGTGGGCGAGCGCGTGAGCGGATTCGAACGCGCAGATGATGCCTTCGCTTTCCGCAAGCGTCCTGAAGGCCGCGAGGGCATCCGCGTCCGTCGCGCCGACATATTGCGCGCGGCCGCTGTCCTTCAGGTGAGCGTGTTCAGGGCCGACAGCGGGGTAGTCGAGCCCAGCGGACACGGACCAGGTGTCAGTGATCTGCCCGTCATCATTCTGCAGGACGTAGGTTTCCGCACCATGCAGGATGCCACGCGTCCCGCGCAGCAGGGTTGCACCATGCTCGTCGCCATAGAGGCCCTTGCCCGCGGCTTCGACGCCAACCAGCCGCACCTCGTCGTCGTCGATGAAGTCGGCGAACAGCCCGATCGCGTTCGACCCGCCGCCGACGCAGGCGACCACTGCATCGGGCAGCTGTCCAAGCTGCTCCTTTATCTGAGCCCTCGCCTCGCGGCCGATCACCCGCTGAAATTCGCGGACCATGGTCGGGAAGGGATGCGGTCCGGCCGCGGTGCCGAGCAAATAATGGGTGTTCTCGAAGCTGGCCGACCAGTCGCGCAGCGCCTCATTGATCGCGTCCTTGAGCGTCCGTCCGCCGCTTTCGACCGGGACCACCTCGGCGCCCATCAGCTTCATGCGGAACACGTTGAGCTGCTGCCGCTCGACGTCCTCCGCGCCCATGTAGATGACGGTCTCGAAGCTGAGCAGCGCGCCCACGATTGCGGTGGCGACGCCATGCTGGCCCGCTCCGGTCTCGGCGATCAGCCGCGTCTTGCCCATGCGCTTCGCAAGCAGGCCCTGTCCGAGCACCTGGTTGGTCTTGTGCGCGCCGCCGTGGAGCAGATCCTCGCGCTTCAGGAAGATGTTGCCGGGCAGGTTGCGACAGCGAGTCAGCGGCGTCGGCCGCCCGGCATAGTTCGCGAGAAGCCCGTTCAATTCCACGGCGAACGTCGAGTCCTCCTGCGCATCGAGAAAGGCCGCTTCGAGTTGCTCGAGCGCCGGCACGAGAATCTCCGGAACATAACAGCCGCCGAACCGACCGAAGCGACCACTCAGGCGCATGCGCGGAGCCGCTTACGAGATATGGACCGGAGCGCCTCGAACAACGCAGCGATCTTCTCTGGCGATTTCTGCCCAGGCCTTAGATCAACCGAAGATCCAACGTCGATGGCGTAAGCGCCGAGGCTTCGGGCGGCGCGTGCATTGTGCGCACCAATGCCGCCCGCAACCACCGCCCGGTCGAGTTTGGGATGGCCTTGGATCATCGACCAGTCGAACATGGATCCGCTACCGCCGTCAGCATTATCGAACACCAATCGATCGCCGCCACGGCTGATGAGCGGCTCTCGGCCGACGCTAAGGGCAGTCCAGATCTCGCAGCTTCCCGGTAGCTCACGGCGTAGAGCGCGGACATATTCGACGTCCTCGTGACCGTGAAGCTGCACCGCATGCAGGTTGAGCAACATCGCGATGTCCGCGACCGTGCCTAATGGCGCGTCACGAAAAACCCCGACCGGTAGCATTCCCGATTTGCGCGCGGTACCGGCCAGCGGCGCTGCCAGCTGTGCCGTGACATGCCGGGGGCTGCCTGGCACGAACACGAAGCCGGCGAATGCCGCTGGCCGGGCAGCGCGGACGTCCGCGCCGCAATTGAGACCGCAGAGCTTGGTGCGGCCGAATATCAGTTCCCGCGCAGCCTGCGCCGGTTCACTAGCCCGCATCAGCGACGAGCCGATCAAGAAGCCATCGACCAACGGAGACAAGGTTTCGACGTCGGAACGGTCATTGATCCCCGACTCCGAAACCAGCAGGTGGTCGGGCGCCAGCCGAGCCAGGCGCTTCGTCGTGCCAAGATCGATGCTGAGATCGCGCAGGTCGCGGTTATTGATGCCGATGAGCTGGCACCCCAACGCCAGTGCGCGGCGCATCTCAACCTCGTCATGTACCTCAACGAGAGCATCCATGCCGAAGCGGCGGGCCTCTTCGATCATCGCCCGCGCTGCGGTGTCATCGAGCAATGACAGCATGACCAGCACCGCGTCGGCACCGGCGATCCGAGCGCCAGCGACCTGACGCAGATCGATGAAGAAGTCCTTGGCGAGGATAGGGCCGTCGAATTCGCCGCGGGCGACCGTCAGATCGTCGGGCGACCCACCGAAGAAGGTGCGGTCGCACAAGACGCTCAGCGCATCCGCGACGTCGTCATACCCTCTCGCCAGCGCTGCAGGATCGGCATTCAGGCGGATCGTGCCTCCCGACGGCGATGCCTTCTTGATCTCGAGGATGAAGCGGGCTCCGTCCCTGGCCATAGCCTGCACAAGGCTTCGGCGGGTCGGTCGCGCACGGTCACGCAACGCATCCAGCGACACGCCCTCGTAGCGAAGCGCCAACTCCTCGCGCTTCGCGGCAGCGATCTTGCCAAGCACGCCCTCAGCCACGGCTGGCCTCGACGAATGCATCCAGCAC
>JAFBAM010000158.1 GCA_019247755.1 Sphingomonas sp. | reverse complement strand
ATCCGATCTGGTTGACCTTGATCAAGATCGAATTGGCAATGCCGTCGGTAATCCCCTTTTCGAGCCGCTTCACATTGGTGACGAAGAGATCGTCGCCGACCAGCTGCACCCGCGAGCCCAGCTTGTCGGTGAGGCTCTTCCATCCGTTCCAATCGTCCTCGGCCATGCCGTCCTCGATCGACGCGATCGGATAGTTGGAAGCAAGTTCGACCAGGAAGTCGGCATTCTCGGCCGATGAGAGGGTCTTGCCCTCGCCCGTCATCCGGTAAGCCCCCTCCTTGAAATATTCGCTGGCTGCGCAGTCGAGCGCGAGCAGCACGCCCTCGCCAAGGTTGTAGCCAGCTGCACTGATCGCCTTCTCGATATAATCCAAACCCTCGCGAGCCGAACTTACGGCCGGCGCAAATCCACCCTCATCACCGACCGAGGTGGAAAGCCCGGCCTGGTGAAGCGCGCTCTTCAGCGCATGGAAAATCTCCGAGCCGCAGCGTAGCGCCTCGGCGAAGTCCGGCGCGCCGACCGGCATCACCATGAATTCCTGGAAGTCGATGCCATTGTCGGCATGCACGCCGCCGTTGAGGATGTTCATCATCGGTGTCGGCAGCAGGTTGGCGTCGACCCCTCCGACATATCGGTAGAGCGGCAAGCCCAGCGCATCGGCTGCGGCCTTGGCCGTCGCGAGGCTGACGCCAAGGATCGCATTGGCGCCGAGCCGCCCCTTGTTCTCCGTCCCGTCTAGCGCGATCATCGCCGCGTCGATCCCCGCCTGGTCCTCGGCCTCCATGCCGACGACGGCATCCGCGATCTCGCCATTCACGGCCTCGACTGCCTTCGCCACGCCCTTCCCGCCCCACCGGCTCTTGTCGCCGTCGCGAAGCTCGACCGCCTCATGCGCACCGGTCGAGGCGCCCGAGGGTACCGCGGCCCGACCCATGCTTCCGTCATCCAGCGTAACGTCCACTTCGACCGTCGGATTTCCGCGGCTGTCGAGAATCTGGCGCGCGTGAACGTCGACAATCGCTGTCATGGCTTTCCTTTGTGCGGAGGCGTAACAATATGGGTGTAGGCCAAGGCCTATAAGCAGCGCGTCCGGGCGTGCAACTTTCGGCTTGGCATCTCGGAACGAAGGTTCGTCGCTCCGGGTTGAATCGGCAAAGGAGGAGTACTCGCCCATGACGGACCAAACAGCTGGTGACGAACGCGGAGCGGCCTTGCCGGACGGAACCGACACGGTGATCGCCGGCGCATCGGAAACGGAGGATACGGCTTTGGTGACCAGAGATTCGACATCAGTGGGCAGCCGCGACGACCGCGGGCTCACCGATCGCTTCCGTGAGGGGCGTGAGCAACTTGCCGGCCAGGCCGGTGAGAAGGCGCGCGGACTTGTGACGCAGGGCCTGGAGCGCACGTCCGAGGCGCTCGCGAATGTTGCGAGGATGGTAGGCGACACCGCTCCCGGCATCGAAGAGCGGCTGGGCGCGGAATATGGCGACTATGCGCGCCGCGCCGCGGGCTCGATCGAGAACGTGGCCAACACCATCGCGTCGAAAGACCCGGATGAGCTGATCGAGGATACGCGCAATTTCGTGCGCAACAGCCCCGGCGTCGCGCTTGCCGGAGCGGCCGTCGTCGGCTTCGTCGTCGCCCGGCTCCTGAAGACCGGTCTCGCCAGGGACGAGGACGACGACGCCTGATGCTCAAGCCGGCCGATCCCGGACCGCCGCCGCCAGAACGTCCAGTCGGGGAGCTCGTCAGCGAGCTCATCGATGAGGGCAAGGCCTATGCGCGCGCCGAGATCGGCCTTGCGAAGGCGATCGCGGCCGCGAAGGCCCGGGCGTTGGCGCTGCCGGCTGGCCTGTTCGCAGCCGCCTTCATCTTCGCGCTCGCGGCAATCACCGCGTTGGCGGTCGGCGTGGTCATCGCGCTCGAGACGTTCATTGGTCCGCTTGCCGCTGGCTTTGTCGGAATGCTGATCTTTGCCGGTATCGCCGGCGGGCTCGGCTGGTACGGCTACGAGCGGCTGAGGCGCGACTTCTGATGCCGGATTCACCCGAAGTCACGGCACTGCGCCTGGAGGCCGAGCATCGTCGCGCCCGGCTGATGGGCACGGCGCACCAGTTACAGGAGCGGCTGAGCCCCAAAACCCTTGCGAGCAACGCCTGGCAAGGGACCAAGGAAAAGGGCGCCGACCTCGCCGAAAATGCGGTGGACGCGGTGAAAGCGCGGCCGCTCGCCGCCACTGGCGTCGTCGCGGCCATCCTCATGTTCCTTGCCCGTGAGCCGCTGATGGACCTCGTTGGCAAGATCGCCGGAAGTGTCGGCGCCAAGCGAAAACCCCGGACGGCCCGTCGGGCCAAACCAAGACAGAGTGTGACGGAGAAAGCGTAATGATCGAGCAGGACAATGACCGCACCGATGAGGGCTCACCCCGCCAGCGCGCAATCGAGGCCTATGAGGGCGCGCGAGACCGGGCGACCGATACTCTTGGCCAGGCGCCGCTCTTGGCGCTTGCCGGCGGAATTGCCGCCGGGGCGCTGATCGCCGCGCTCCTGCCCCGTACGGAGGCCGAAACCAAGCTCGTCCGCCCGACCGCGCGCCGGGTCAAGGAGAGCGCTCGCGCTGCTCTCGGCGCCGCGCGCGACACCGGCACCGAGCGCCTGAACGCGATGGGCCTCAATCGCGAAAAGGGCGAAGAGACGATCCGCAACCTGCTGAACGGCCTGACCGACGCGGCGAAGGCCTCTGCCGACGCGGCGGCGCAGTCGGTCCGCAAGGGCTGACGAAAGCACTCGGATCGGCTAGCGGCGGGCCATGAGCAAGCTCCACCTGGTGTTCGGCGGGCGGGTCAAGGATCCGCGCGGCCTCGATTTCGACCTGAAGACGATCGACTTGGTCGGGATTTACGACAGCTTCGCCGCTGCCGAGGAAGCTTGGCGCGGCAAGGCGCAGGCATCAGTCGACGACGCAGAAATGCGCTACGTCGTCGTGCACCTGCACCGGTTGCTCGAGCCGGAGTCCGAAGGGATTTCGAGGCCGAAGACGAACGCCTGACAATCCGTCGTGAATAAACCATTGGACGCGGGCCCCTTTTATCATGGGACGAGGGCCGACCTTAAGATCGGCGACCTCCTGACACCCGGCTTCCAATCGAACTATCGACCCGAGATCACCATGAACCATATCTACTTCACGGCCTCAGGGCCCGACGGAGCAGGGCTTGCCGCGGCCCTGGCTCGCGGAGATGGGCGCCAACGGGTTTATATCGTCGAGCCGACCGGCTCCTTCGAGGACGATCCCAACGTCACGGACAAGAAATTCCCCGGAAATCCGACACGCTCATATCGCAGCAGCGAGCCACTGAGGATTGTTGGCGAGGTCACCGAATGGCGCCGGCTCACTCCCGAGGAGTTGCAAGATTGGCGGGAGCGCATCGCCAACCTCAAGGGAGAAATCCTGAACTAGGAGGCCCGGGTCAGGCCTTGCGGTAGCGCCAGAGAAGCAGGGGGCGCTGGAGCAGCAGGCCGGCAGCGAACCCGCCGACATGCGCCGGCGTCGCGAGCAAATAACCCTGTCCGCCCGCAAGCCAGCCCATCATCGCCTGAAGCACTGTCCAGGCGACAAGCAGCCACGCGACGTTGATCCAGCGATTGACGAGCAGGTTACTCGTAAATGGCTTGGCCCGGCCGAAGCTCAGCGCGAACGATCCCATCACGGCGCTGATCGCACCGCTCGCGCCGACCATCGGCGTCGTCGCCATCGGAGCGACCGCCCACTGGGCTGCCGCGGCCGCATAAGCGCCAACCAAGTATAGCACGATCAGCCCGGTGCGGCCGAGCACCCTCTCGACCTGCGTCCCGCACCACACCAAAATCAGCAGGTTAAAGCCAAGGTGCACCAGGCCCGAATGGACCAACGTCGCAGTCAGCGGCGTGAGGAAAGCTGGCACCGCCGCCCACGCAACCGCCGGGTGCATCACCCGTAACGGGATGAAGCCGAGCGCAAAGTCGGCCTGGTCAGAATAGCCCGCGAGCGCGGTCAGCACCCAT
>JAFBAM010000143.1 GCA_019247755.1 Sphingomonas sp. | reverse complement strand
CTCGGGCCGCGGCGGGCTCGGTGGCCCGGTGACGATCAGCGACGCCAACCACAACCTCATCGAGACGCGCGACGAGGTCTATCACTCCGAATATCACGAGTTCGTATTCAAGACGAAGCTCGGCCTGGACGGGCCTGGCTCTTCGCTTGGCAACCTGTCGCTGAGCTACAATCCATATTGGAGTCCCCAATTCCTCGGCGACACACGGCTGCTGGTGACTGGCGAGCAACGGAGCAGGGTGAATCGCCAGACGAGGCCCGGCTTCAACGCCGACGTTAGTGGCGATTACGAATTCGCACTTGGTCCCGGCCGACTGAAGGCGATCGGCCTCTATCACCACGAGCACGCGCCCAATACGGTCACGCAGATCCTGACATTTGACAGCAGCGGGGCCGCACCTCTCGGGACCCGATTCTTCCGCGACGCGCGTTACGACGAGGCGGTGGCCCGTGGGGAGTACAGCTGGAAGACCGGCAGCAACAATTGGCAATTCTCGCTGGAGCGGGCGTTCAACTCACTCGACCAGAAGGGCAGCCTGTTCGACCTCCAGCAGGGCCAGTTCGTCCAGGTCCCGTTCCCGGGAGGCACCGGCAAGGTCACTGAAGTCCGCTATGAAGCGATCGCTTCACTGAGCCGGCCGCTTTCGCCGAACCTCGATCTGCAAGTCGCCCTCGGCGCCGAGACATCGACGCTCGATCGCGTCGACGATCAGGAACCGGCAAGGAAGTTCTTCCGGCCGAAGGGCAGCGTCACCTTCGCATGGCGGCCGGCCAAGGATTGGGACGTCAGCCTGAAGCTTCGCCGTCGCGTTGGCCAGATCGATTTCCTGGACTTCCTGTCCCAACCCCAGCTCAGCCAGGACCGCGAAAACGCCGGCAATCCCGAGCTGGTCCCACCGCAGAGCTGGGAGATCGAGACCGAATTCTCCCACGACCTGGGACGGTGGGGAAAGACGCGGCTCAATCTTCATTATTACCGCGTCACGGATATCGTCGACGTGATCCCCATCGGATTGAACGGACAGGGCATCGGCAATCTGCCGAGCGCCGACAAGGCTGGTGCCGAGAGCACCAGCACGTTCCAGCTCGAGCCGCTCGGCTTCAAAGGTGCCAAGCTCGACTTAAACGCCGGGTTCGAATGGACCCGGGTCAAGGACCCGTTGACCGGCATGTATCGCTCGATCAGCGGAAATTACGATCGTTGGGGAAACGCCGAACTGCGTCACGACGTGCCGGGAACGCCCTTCGCGTGGGGCCTGAATGCGCAGTACAATCACTTCGCCAAGAACTACTACCTGACCGAGATCATCCGGACGCTCGACATCCCGTTGGCCTACGGCGCGTTCGTCGAACACAAGAATGTCATGGGCCTCACCGTTCGTGCGAGCGTGTTCAACATGTTTGGCGGCCGCCACGGCCTGCATACGGTCCGCCGGGTCGTTTACTCGGGGTTCCGCGATACGGCCGCGGTCGCTTTCTACGAGAAGCATGACGACCTCGTCGGTCCGCTGTTCAATTTCTCGATCAAGGGCACCTTCTAGGTCACAATGGTTCTGCTATTGGGCAATTTATGCCCAAGATCGATCTGGACGCCATCGAGCAGGTCAACCGCACCGGCTATCCGCCGCCCTTCAACGAGCAGGTCGCAGGGCGCTGGTACCGCCGTCTCGCGCCAGCAACCGGCCTGAGCGATTTCGGCGTCAGCCACGTCGTCCTGAAGCCCGGCGCCTGGTCTTCGCAGCGCCACTGGCACGATGGTGAGGACGAGTTCCTGGTGATGCTGACCGGCGAGGCTGTGTTGATCGAGGACGATGGCCGTACCGTCATGCGAGCCGGTGACTGCGCGGCATGGCCCAAGGGAAGCACCAACGGGCACCACCTGATCAACGAAAGCGATCAGGACTGCTCATTCCTCTGCATGAGTGGGGGCAAGAATACCGGCGGAGGTTACTCGGACATCGACATGATTTTTACCACCGAAGGGACCTTCGCCCATCGGGACGGGACGCCTTACGCCGACACCAAGCGGCCCGCCTAGGCAGCTTTACCGACCTCGTAGGCGTCGATGACCCCGGGCTCGTCCTGGGCCTTGTCGATCCATTCGGCGACGTGCGGATGCGACAGGACGTTCTTCATGTAAACCCCGGCGAAGCTCGGCACACCGACCCCATAAGTGATGAGGCGCGTGACGACCGGCGCGTACATCATGTCCGCCGCGCACCACTCGCCGAATAAATAGTCGCCGGTCCCGCCGAACCGCGCCCGGGCCTGCGCCCAAAGCTGTAGGATTCGGTCAATCTCCTCGCGCACCGCATCGCTTAACTTGGCTGGCGGGAAAGTCTTGCGCACGTTCATCGGCAGCTCGCGGCGCAGGTTGGCGAACCCCGAATGCATCTCGGCCGACATCGAACGAGCGACCGCTCGAGCACCCTCGTCTTCGGGCCAATAGAGCGCGTCGCCGTACCGATCCGACAAGAACTCGATGATCGCCAGGCTATCCCAGACCACTATCTCGCCGTCCCACAGGATTGGCACCTTGCCGAGCGATGGAGCGAACTCGTCGCCTTCCCGCCGCTTCTCCCAATCCTCGTCGAACATCGGCACGACGAGCTCCTCGAACTCCTCGCCGCTCTGCTTGCACGCCAGCCAACCCCGGAACGACCAGCTCGAATAGGCACGGTTGCCGATGATCAGCTTGAACACACCTGTCTCCCTAGGACGCCGCCGCTTCGAGGATCGCCCTTCGTAACTCGGCGATGCCGCTACC
>JAFBAM010000073.1 GCA_019247755.1 Sphingomonas sp. | reverse complement strand
AGCATCAGGACCACCAGGCCGCCGACGATCGCCGCCGCGATTAGCGTCACGCCCAGCTCAGCAAGCCGGTTCCCGGGACTGGCCCACAGGCCGAGCAGCAGGAACACGGCCGCGAATGCCAGCATGATGCCGATCATGGCCAGCGCGATCGCCGGGGTCTGGCCGACGTCTGCCGACGCCATCATCATCTCGGCCGCCAGCACCCATGCGCCAAGGACGTACAGGATGATGCTGGCGACGCGTCGGATCACGAATCCTCGCGCTCAAGGGCGAAGCCGCGCGCCGAGAACCACTCGTTGGCGCTGTTGGTGAACAGGAAGGCGGCGATGATGATGAAAAAGACGATGCTGACCAGGATCAGCGACTGCATCGGCGAGGTGTAGAAGCTGACGACGATGCCGATGACGCTCCATACGACGTAGAGGACCCGGCCCCACGGCAGGCCCTTCCAGATCGCGTAGGCGCAGGCCAGTGTGATGACGATTCCGATGCTCGACCAGATCTGAAGGAACTGCAGCGACACGGGCATCTTCTCGAGCATCTTCGCGATCAGCGGGTTCGAGCCCATCGTCGCGACGCTGTAGATACTGATGAGCGCGGTGATTCCCAGGAACCACGCAATGATCGCAATCGAAATCGGCCGTTTTTGCATTACTGTCTCTCCCCTTCGAGCGGCGCCAAGCTACTGCCCCGGTCCGGGATGACAAGCTAGGTTTGAGGTGGCCTCGATCAGGCCCGCTTGCGCTTCTTCGCGAAGAGCTCGGCCTCGTTCTTGCGGCGGATCCGTTCGGTCACCTCGCCGGTATGGTCGACCCCGCTGGCATTGCAGCGGAAGTGAGTCAGCCGAAGGTTCGATACGTCCGGCTCGCTGCCCGCGACTGAAGTCACGATCGCTTCGACGCGAGCGCCCTGGTCGTGACCGTGCGGCAAGTCGAACCGCATCGGGCGGCGGCAGCGGGCGCAATTTTCGCCGTCGCGCAGCTTCAGCGTGCGGACCTGCTCGGCCTCGCGCTGCAGGCGCTTGTACTTCCACGGCGTCACATATCGGGAGAGGTCAACGCGGCTCATCAGCCTTCATTCTCCGGCTGGTTGGTGCTTACTCTGGCTTCGGTTCGATTCTCGGCGGCGTCCAGAGCGTTGGCCCGCTCCTGCCACTCATTGTCCTCGGCATCCGGGGTGCGCGTCGGAACGGCGGCGATTGTGTTCCATTCGATCCTCTGTTCGGGCTTACCGTCGCTCGAACCCGGGCTCCGGCTTAGCCAGAAGCCGGTGCCCACGCCGACCGCAAGCGCAGCCATAACGACGCCCAGCATCGTGCGGTTGGCTTTGAGCAGGTCGAGGAAATTGCCGTTCACGCATGCTCTATTAGCCAACTTCACTTACCACCCGGTTAGCGCCTTGCGTCGCACGGTCGCGACGATAGGGTCCCGGCCATGGCCGACATAACGCCCGTGATCGAGACGATGGAGCACCGCTGGATGCGGGCCTGGGTCAATCGCGAGATCAAGGCTCTGAAGGGCCTGACGACGAGTGACTTCATTCTGCTCACTGCCTCGAAGCCGCCGATGATCCTGGACCGGCCTAGCTGGCTCGAAGCAGCTGCCAAACGCTGGGACTGCACCTCCTACCGGTTCGGCGATATTTACGTCCGAAGCGTTGGGGCCGTGGCGATGTTCGCGGCATCGTTGGAGTTGAAAGCGACGCTCGACGGACGTGACCTCTCAGGAACCGTCTTCGTCACCGATCTCTGGCGAAAGGGGAAAGTCCGGCGCGGATGGAAGCTCTCGCAAAGGGTCGTATCCCGAATCGACGAGGACCGCGACTTGTCGAAGGCGATCAAGTCACTCCAACTGTGGAAGTGAGTTAGTCCGACGGTTCTTCGAAGACGTCGCGTGGGCCCGCGACATGATAGAGTACGGCCGCGAGCCCGATGCAGGCGGCGGCTACCACCACAAGACCCACGGTTGCCCCCTCGGGCCAGCGCTTCTTGCCAGGTTCGCCGGCCGGCACGATCTGGACGGCCTCGGCGTCGGGTTTCCAGTGCTTGCTCACGGGATCGGCCGTCTACGCGAGTAGAGTTACCGGCTGGTTGATGTGCTGGCGGCTGCCTGAGCTTCGGCCGCCGCTTTGACCTTGGCCGCGGCGGCCTCGGCCTCCTTCTCCTCGCGTTTGCGCTTGGCCTCTCGATAGTAGGCATATTCGCCGGAGGCTGGCGTGGTCTCAAAAATGCTGCCGATTTCCTGGCCCTTGGCGAGGCGCTCGGAAATCTCGGCTGCGACCGCTGCCATCGCAATGAAGTTGACTGCCGGGACGCCAGTGCAACCCATTGGGCCCACCGCGCAATTGTTTTCGGCAAAACGTTCGCGCTGGTTCTTCGGCCTTACGGAATCGCCCTGCTTCTTCATCCGACGCGCTTCGAGCACGTCGGGTGGAAGACGGTACCCCTGCGGCTTCGGCGCGCAGATCACGATCTGCTGCGCGTTGGGGTCCTTATTTTGCTCGACGCAGTCGCGCGCATTGCCTGCAGCGGGTGTCGCGGTGGCCTGGGGCGGCGTCGCCGGGGGCGTCGGGCCATAGCCCGTCTGCGCCAACAGCAGGAACGCGACGGGAAGGCCGGCGGGCATGGTCCAATTGTCCGAGCAGACAGCTTTCGCGTCAATGAACGTGGTTGTCGTGGGTAAACTTACCGGAGCCACATCGGCACCAGACAGGCGTATAGGCCTCCGCCGTCCGCTTAGATTGAAAGGAGCAGCCCCATGAGAGGTGTGTTGCTTGGTCTTGCACTGACGGCGTCGATCGCCGCCCCAGCTTACGCAGGAGGCTTTTCTGCCTCCGGGTTTAACAGCTCTTCTGGTTCTCATTACGCCGTGCCCGGCCTGTCCGGTCGGCCGGCGAGCAGCCATAGTCGCCACATCCATGTTGGGGACGGATCCGGCTTCGGCGGGTGGGCATATTACGACGGCGACTACGACGCCAATCGCAGCTTTGATCCCGACAAGTGGAACGACTGGTGGCACGACCGCCCCGACCGGGCCTATCCGGCGTGGATGCGCCGCAACCAGGATTGCTCCCGAGTCTGGTACAGCGGCAGCGAGCTCGCCTGCTGAGCTAGTGCGATAAAAGTCCGTACGTGCGCCGGAAGGCGTGGACTTCGGCGGCGGTGTAGGCGCTCCCGGGGGCCTTTGGTGCAGGGTCGGCTACGCCCGTAACGAAATAAGCGATCCCGCGTCCCCGGGCCCGATCGATCCAAAGGCCGCTCTTCATTCCGTACGCGTCGCCGGCGTGGCCGACGAGTGTCGCACCCTTCGTTCCCATGTCGTCGGCGCAGCCTGTCATTAGGTTCGGCAGCTGATGCGTGCCGTTCCCGGCACTGCAATAGAAGCCGCTATCGGTCGCTCCATTCTTACCGTCGTAACGCCAGACCTGGGTGAGCAAAGTGGAAACCGATTGAGACAAGAGAATGCGGACGCCGTCGAGCGTGCCGTCGTTGAGAAGCATCCGCCCGATTCGTGCCAGCCCTCGCGCCGAGATGCGTAGTCCGCCTTGCGGTGCGAACAGAGAGCCGTTTTCACCCAGTCGCCATAAGTTCAGATCGCATGGCGTCCCCTCCTTGACGAACACCGGGCAGGCAGGTCGCCCCCCGTGCAGGTCATCCTTCACCGGCTTGCCCTCAGGTGTGTCGAGCTCGACGGCGCGAGCCACCACAGCGTCACTGCATGTCGGCCAGTTGAAGCAGGCGTCGAGCTTCATCGGCTCTAGGATGTTCCGCCGCATCCAGATGTCGAACCGTTCCCCGGTCACTTTCTCGATGATCGAGCCGACGATCGGATAGTTGAGGTTCACGTAAGCGAAATAGCCATCGCCGGGGCCATGCTGCGGATCCCAGCTTTTGGGGTCGGCCATGACCTGCTGCAGCGAAGCGCCTAGCGGAATCACATAATCGTCGTCGTGCTCGCGGACCGATGCGGTATGCGAGAGGATCATGGTGAGATTGATCGGCCGATCGGGAAAGCTTGGATTGCGCAAACTCCATCCGAGATATTCGGAGACGTCGCGTCGCAGGTCGAGCTTGCCTTCATCGACCAGCTTCATGACGCCGATCGCAGTGACCATCTTGCTGACGGAGGCAACGCGGACAGGATCGTCGATGGTGACTTTGCGACCGCTTTTGGGGTCCGCGATACCATCGGCGAAGCTGGCGATATCCCCTGCGCGGTCGAACGCCACACCGACTTCGGCATGTACCGGGGGCTCTGAAGGTGGGACGGTCGCACATGCGGCAAGACCCAGGCAAAGCGGAAGCATGATCCAACGCACCATCGCGCCACTATCATCCGAGCTTCGTTTCCTTGGCAACCGAGAGTAAAGGCGCGCGCATGACGGACGAAATGAAATCCGCCATCCCGACGCTCGAGGACTGGCAGCATTGGACGCTGGTGATGGGCCGCGCCCAGCAGATGCTGATGGAGTTCTGGAGCGAAAGCCTGAAGAAGGACCAGCCATTCCCGGCCTGGTCGCCGAGCGCGTTCGGATTCGACCAAGCCCAGCCTGCCGCCGACCCGATGGCGCTGATGAGCGCGGGCGCCCAGGCCTGGGCGAAGGGGCTCGAAACTTGGGGCAAGCTGCTGGGTGGGGTCACTGCGGCGCCGGCTGGCGATGATAAAGACCGCAAGGATCGGCGTTTCGCTGCTCCCGAATGGCGCGACAATCCGATCTTTGACACGATCCGGCAGACTTATTTGCGGGTGTCCGACCAGTTGCTCGGAACTGTCGACGAGATCGACGGACTGGACCGGGACGCGCGCGAGAAATTGCGCTTCGCGACGCGCAGCTTCGTCGACGCCATGAGCCCATCGAATTTTGCGCTGACCAACCCGCAAGTATTGAAGCGTACGCTCGAGACGCGCGGCGAGAACCTTCTCAAAGGTCTCGCCAACATGCTGAAGGACATTGCGGCGGGCCAGGTCACCCAGACCAAGCCTGGTGTATTCGAAGTCGGACGCAACCTCGCAACCACCCCCGGCAAGGTGGTCAAGCAGACGCCGCTCTACCAATTAATCCAGTACACGCCGACCACCGAGAAGGTCCTGACGACGCCGGTCGTCATCTTCCCGCCATGGATCAACCGCTTCTACATCCTCGACCTCACCGCCGAGAAAAGCTTCGTCAAATGGTGCGTCGACCAGGGCATTTCGCTCTTCATGGTCAGCTGGAAATCCGCCGACGAGAGCCTCGCCGATGCGACGCTCGACGATTACGTGCTGCGCGGGCAGGTCGACGCGATCGACACCGTGCGCGACCTGCTCGGCGTCGATGCCGTGCACACCATCGGCTATTGCGTTGCGGGCACCACGCTCGCCGCGACCCTCGCGTATCTGCAAGCGAAGGGCGAGGCGGCCAAGGTGAAATCATCGACCTTCTTCACAGCCCAGGTGGATTTCAGCGAGGCGGGCGACCTCAAACTCTTCCTTGGCGACGAAACGATGGGGCTGCTCCAGCAGCTAACTGCGGAAAAGGGCTACCTGGACGGCCGCTACATGGCCGCGACCTTCAACCTGCTCCGCGGTCGCGACCTCATCTGGAGCTACGTGGTCAACAACTACCTGCTAGGAGAAGAGCCCGCGCCGTTCGACCTGCTGCATTGGAACAGCGATACGACCAACCTGCCCGCCGGCTGGCACCGCGACTATCTCGAAAGCCTCTACAAGGGGAACAAGCTGGCCGCTAAAGGCGGCATCAGCGTCGCAGGGACTCCCGTCGATATCGATGCAGTAAAGACGCCGACCTACGTCCAAGCCGGGCGCGAGGACCATATCGCGCCGCCTCAGAGCGTCTGGAAGATCATGGGCCACTTCTCGGGGCCGAAGCGTTTCGTTCTCGCCGGATCCGGTCATATCGCTGGCGTGGTGAACCCGCCGTCCGCGCAGAAATACCAGTACTGGGTCAATGATCGCGTGACCGATACGCTCGACGACTTCGTCGAAGGCGCCGTCGAGCACAAAGGCAGCTGGTGGCCCGATTGGCTGGAATGGCTGAAGCAGCAGGATCCGGAGACCGTGAAGGCCGAAGGTGCCCGCGTGCCTGGCAAAGGCAAGCTCAAACCGATCGAGGACGCACCTGGGAGCTATGTCAAATCGCGCTGACAGCCTGACGCTCCGCCTTGCGCGGCCGGAGGAGCTTGAGGAGCTGGAGGAGTTGCAACGGCGCGCCTCGCTCGAGCTGTCTGAATACCGAGACCAATTGCTGGCGAATCCCGATGCAATCCATTTGCCGCCAGCGCAGATCGCCAACGGCCAGGTGATCGTGGCCGAGATCGAAGGCGAGATCGTTGGATTTGCAGCGGTAGTCGGTGGCGAGCTCGACGGCCTGTTCGTCGAGCCGGATCTATGGGGCGGCGGGATTGGTCGAGTGCTCGTCGATGCGGCAACGCATGAGGCGCGGAAGCGCGGCCTGGCATTGAAGGTCATCGCCAATCCGCGCGCGCGCCGATTCTACGAGAATTGCGGATTTTCGGTCGAAGGCGAAGAACAGACCCGTTTCGGGCCAGGCTTCAGGATGACGAAGTAGCTAGCAGTTCTGGTACTTCCAATGCCTGCGCTTGCCCTCTGTCAGCCATTCCACCGCCGTGGCGATGCGCTTCTGGCGCGTCGCGTCCTGCTTGGCTTCGCTGATCCACTCGAAATAGTCGCGCTGCGCCGATGGCGGGAAGCCGTCGAGGACGGCCTTCGCTTTCGGGGCCTTGGCCAGTGCCGCTGCGAATTCCGGGTGGAGTTCCGGCGCCGGCTTAGGCTCATGCTTGGTCTTGCGCGATACTGGCGCCTTTCTTGAAAGCTCGGCCGCTTCGCGGATCAGGGCGTCAAGATCTGCATCGGCGGGAAGATCGTCGATGGACGTAAGCTTTCCGAACTGGCCCATCGCGCCGGCCTTGGGCGACCCATCACCGATCTCCTGCCCGCGCCAGAAATTGAGCGCGGCATGGGCCTTGAACGAAGCCATAATGAGCAGGATTTTGCCGTCTAGCGTGAAGCCCGGCGCGCTCCATTTCATGGCTTCTTCGACGTCAGGGACGACGTCGTGGACGCGGTCGCGGACCTTTTCCAGGATCGGGCGGGCGAATGGTGGCGCGTTGGCGATGTAAGCGTCGATGCGTGGCTCGCGGCTCAAAACAGCCCCCCTCCGATCATCAGCCGGACGATCCCGATCACGATCACCAGCAGGTTCAGGTTCCGCCCCGCCGTGCCGCGCGAGAGCACGCCAATGCCGGCTCCGATGAGAGCAAGCGGGATGATCAGCCAGTTGGCCCAGCCTAGCAGCGGCAGGAAAGCGACAATGGCGAGGATCAGTGCGACGAAGCCGATAATCAGGGAAGCAATGTTGAACATGCGATCGGCCGTAGCATCATTCGGGCGGCTGCGGCAGCCGCGGCGCGCGCAGCAGCGCCGTCACGTAGAGGCCGAGCGCAATCCATATCGCAGGGAAGGCAATGAAGTGGGCGGTCTTCAATGGTTCGCCGTAAGCGACCGCGATCAGGAACTGCAGCGTCGGCGCGATGAACTGAAGCATGCCGAGCGTCGAATATTGGAGTCGACGTGCGGCGGCTGTGAACAGCATCAGCGGCGTAGTCGAGACGACGCCGGCGAGCAGCAGCAGGATGGTCATATATTCGCTGTCGCCCATGATCGCAGCACCCGTCGAGCGACGCCAGGCGAGCCAGACGATCGCAGCGGGAAAGAGGATTGCGGTTTCAATGCCAAGGCCCGTGACAGCATCGGCGGGCACGACTTTCCTCAGCAGACCGTAGAGTGCGAAGCTGACGCAGAGCGTGAGGCTGATCCACAGTTGGCCCAGCGCGCCCGCAGCAAGAACCGAGATGCCGGCAGCTGCAAGCGCGACGGCCGTCCATTGCAGCCGGTTGAGCTGCTCCTTCAGGACGAACCGGCCGAGGAGCACGTTCGCCAACGGGTTGAGGTAATAACCGAAGCTCGCCGCCAGGATATGCCCGCTGGTCACCGCATAGACGTACAGCAGCCAATTTCCGCCGATCAGCAGGGCGGTGATTATGAGCATCCCCACGGTGCTGGGCCGGCGCAGCGCGTCCCGGACCTTGGGCCATCCGCGCGCGATCGCAATGACAATTGCAAGGAACGGGATGGACCACAGCACCCGATGCGCGACAATGTCGAACGGCGGCAGGCCCTTGAGCGCTTTGAAATAGAGCGGCAGAACGCCCCACAAGGCGTAAGCCAGGAGCCCGAACACGAAGCCGCCTCGATGATGGTCGCTGGAGGATCGGTTCGCGTTCATCCTGCAGGGCGCCTAGCCGCGGTAAGCCGTGGATGAAAGAAGGTGGTGGACGGCTCGTTGGTTGAAACCTTGGGGCGTGCCTGCCAGTTAGAT
Source organism: Sphingomonas sp. (assembly GCA_019247755.1). GTDB lineage: Bacteria > Pseudomonadota > Alphaproteobacteria > Sphingomonadales > Sphingomonadaceae > Sphingomicrobium. Next base: position 2,906 of record JAFBAM010000073.1, on the reverse strand, counting down.
TGAGCGACGCAGCGGAGGGAAAACACTCGTGACGAACAAGAGCACCGTCACGCCGATCATCCTCGCGCTCCTGGCGATGCTGCCCGGCTGCACGACCAAGCCCGCGCTGCCGCCCGGGATCCGGCCCACCGTTGAGGTCGGGCCTGCTCCTCGTTCGGACGCGTGGAAGGCCGTTGCGACTGCTGCCGACAAGGATCGTCTCTCCCGACTTGGCCTTGCATGGCAGGAAGCACTCGACGAAGCCGGCAAGACCAACGCCGCGGACATTCGCCGCGAGGGGAAGCTGCTCCTGCCGCGCTCGGCGCTGCCGCGGCCGGAGCCGACCCCTGGCAGCTATAATTGCCGGTTGATCAAGCTCGGCAGCGCGACGCCCAAGAGCAAACCGTACGAAACCTTCAAGCCGTTCTTCTGCTACGTCGAGGTCGAGGACAATCTGCTGACCATAGTCAAGCAGACCGGCAGCCAACGCCCGGCCGGACGGCTGTGGGAGGACGATGAGCTGACCCGGCTCGTCTTCCTCGGCAGCCTCGCGCTCGGCGACGAAAGCACGCCGGTGGGCTATGGCGACGATCCCAAGCGCGACATGGCCGGCGTGCTCGAGCGGATCGGGCCGTTCCGCTGGCGCCTCGTCATCCCTTGGCCGCAAAGCACGTCCAAGCTCGATGTATTTGAGCTTACTCCGGTCGACTTCACCCAACAGCCGCAATGAGCGAAGCGGCACTGCTCGCCGATCCTGCTGAAGTCCGTGCGATCCTGGTGGCGTCCGCTCAAGCGGGATTGCCGATTAGTTACTCGGAAGTGCTTGAATTGCTCGGCCACCATTTCACCCGGCCGAAGATGCGGCAGCTCTGCAAGGTGCTGAGCTTCGTCGACGAGGAGGCGGAGGAGCGCGGCGAGCCCGAGCTTGCGGTCCTCGTGGTGCGTCAGTCGGACGGGTTGCCGGGGCAGGGCTGGTGGATCGGCGGAGCGAAGAAGCACGACTACACCGGTCTTTGGGAAGGGCCGAAGGCGGCGCGGCTGATCCGCAAGATCCAGTCTCAGGCGTTTGAGTATTGGGCCAACCGTCCCTAAGCGGCGGGCATGGCCGAGGCCCGCACTTTCACTGTCAGCGAGGATGATGACGGCATCCGGCTCGACCGCTGGTTCAAGCGGCATTTGCCGGACGTCAGCTTCAATATTGTGTCGCGTTGGGCACGGACGGGGCAGCTGCGGGTTGCCGGTAAGCGCGCGGTGCCCGGTGACCGCGTCGAGGCGGGGCAGGAGATCCGCGTGCCTCCCCTCGAAATTGCGCCTCAGCGCCCTTCGCGCGCGCAACCGAGGCGCGACCCGCTGACTGCCGACGAAGAGCAATTCGTCCGCGACATGGTGATTTACGAGGATCCGGGCGCCTTCGTGCTTAACAAGCCGCCGGGGCTCGCCACGCAGGGCGGCACGAAGACCACTCAACATCTCGACCGCCTGCTCGACGGGATCGCCGACGAACGCGGACGGCCCAAGCTCGTCCATCGGCTCGACAAGGATACATCGGGCGCGCTTCTCGTCGCACGGACTGCCCGTTCGGCAGGTCACTTTGCCAAGGCTTTCTCCGGCCGGACGGCGAAGAAGGTCTATTGGGCCATCGTCGTCGGCGTGCCCGACGCCGCTGAAGGCGTCATCGATGCCCCGCTTGCCAAGCAGCCCGGTACCGGCGGCGAAAAGATGCATATCTCGCCGGAGCACGGCTTGCCCGCCAAGACCCGCTGGCGGGTGATCGATCGCGCCGGCAACCGCGCCGCCTGGGTCGAGCTTCAGCCGCTCACCGGCCGCACGCACCAGCTGCGAGCGCACATGGCGTCGATCGGCCATCCGATCGTCGGCGATGCGAAGTATGGTGGCGCCGAAGCCTTCCTGACTGGCGGCATCAGCCGCAAGCTGCACCTGCATGCGCGTCGCATCCGCATCGATGCGCCGGATGGCGGCAAGATCGACGTCAGCGCAGAACTGCCCCCGCATTTCGCCGAGAGCCTCGCCACGCTCGGCTTTGACGAGGTCAGCGGTGATACGCTGCCCGCCGAGCGACCGTCGCCGCGCGCGGGTGCATCCCGCAAGGTCGCTGCCGCAGCTAAGGCTCGTCGCCGTGAGCGCCGGGGGGAACGGCGCGCGCGGGGGTCGCAGGGCAAGCCCAAGCGGCGATGAACCGCCTCGCGATCTTCGATTGCGACGGCACGCTCGTCGATAGCGGAGCGCCCATTTACGCGGCGCTGAAGACGAGCCTTGAGCAGAACGGCATCCCGGCGCCGCCACCATCGGTCTCTCGGCGTGTGATCGGCCTCAGCCTCACCGAAGCCATGGCGGCGCTTCTTCCTGACGAGTCCCCTAATCGGCATCTCCAACTCGCCGACGATTACCGGCGCGCTTTCAAGAATCTCCGTGCGGCTGGTGAAGTCGAGGAGCCTCTGTTCGATGGAGTCCTCGCCTTGCTCGATGCCCTCGAGACCGACGGCTGGCTGCTCGCAGTCGCTACCGGGAAGTCGGACCGCGGCCTCGCGCACTGCCTCGAACGCCACGATATCGACGCTCGCTTCGTGTCGCTGCAAACCGCGGACCGCCATCCATCGAAGCCCCACCCGTCGATGGTCGACGAAGCCATTGCCGATGCGGGCGCATCGCCGCAGACGACGATTGTCATCGGGGATACGAGCTTCGACATGGCGATGGCGGCGAACGCGGGTGCGGTCGGGATCGGCGCCGGCTGGGGTTACCACGAGCCGCAGGAATTGCTCGAAGCCGGCGCGATCGCGGTCGCCGAGACGCCGCTCGGGGTGCTCGATCTTATCAGGAGCCACGTGAATGGATGACAATACCGCTCGCAACCGCCTGCTGATCTATTCGCTGGTGCGCTTCGGCGGGCTGGCGATCTTCTTCTT
>JAFBAM010000291.1 GCA_019247755.1 Sphingomonas sp. | reverse complement strand
GCAGCCAGTCGCGCGGCGTCTTGCCGCTTTGGCTGCGGTCGCTGTCCCACTCGAGCGCGTCGCTGCCGCCCGCGGCCATCGACAGCTCGTTGCGGCGCTTGTTGAGCTCGGTCCCGGCATATTTCATCATCGACGGCGAGGCGGGGTGCGCTTCGCCCGCCTTCCATTGCGCCGCGAACCGCTCGCTCATCGCCGCAAAGGCAAGGGCGTCGACGTCGAATGCCGCGATCTCGGCGCGGAGCAACGGGTCAGCCGGCTTCGTCGCCGCGCCGAGCGAACCGCCCATGCCAAGGCCCATGCCGCTGATCATCTCGCGCTCGTGGCCCAGGAGGTATTTGGCGACGTCCCAGCCCTTGTTCACCTCACCGACAATCTGCTCCTTGGGCACCTTCACATCGTCGAAGAAGGTCTCGCAGAAGGGCGAGGAGCCGCTGATCAACAGGATCGGCTTGGTCGAGACGCCCGGCGTTTCCATGTCGAAGAGGAGGAAGCTGATCCCGCCCTGCTTGGATTCGGTCGAGGTGCGGACGAGGCAGAAGATCCAGTCGGCCTTGTCGGCGTAGCTGGTCCAGACCTTCTGGCCGTTGACCAGCCAGTGGTCGCCCTTGTCCTCGGCCTTGGTTTGCAGACCCGCGAGGTCGGAGCCCGCGCCAGGCTCGGAATAACCCTGGCACCAGCGGATCTCGCCGCGCGCGATCTGCGGGAGATAGTGACGCTTCTGTTCTTCGGTGCCGAAGTGCAGGAGCGCGGGGCCGAGCATCGAGATTCCGAAGCTGGTGAGCGGCGCCCGCGCGCCGATCCGCTGCATCTCCTGCTTGAGGATGCGCGCCTCGTCGGGCGAGAGGCCGCCGCCGCCATAATCTTTCGGCCAATCCGGCACGGTCCAGCCGCGCGCGGCCATGACGTGCATCCATTGGCGCTGGGCGTCCGACTGGAAGGTCCAGTTGCGCCCGCCCCAGCAGATGTCCTTTTCGCCGCGCAGCGGCTGGCGCATTTCGGCCGGGCAGTTGGCCTCCAGCCAGGCGCGGGTGTCAGAGCGGAAGGCGTCGAGATCGGTCATGATTCGCCCCTTAACTTCACTAATGTCACGAGGTCTGGCGCAAAAAGTGCGAACTTAAGCGCGACTGCGGTGCAATCGAAGGGTCCGCTGATCTGGAGCGCCGCCATGGGGCGGAGCCAAGCACGGCAAATCCAAATAGGAAAGCGGAATCAGCCGTGAGCGCGGCGTTTCGCTAGAGTCAGTTTTCGACCCAAAACTGACACTAGCCGCGATGCTTGGTGTGCATGGATGCAATAACGGCTTCCAATTTTTCCTGAGGGCCGTCGCGCGGCATTTTGATTGGGCATTATCCAACAGGAGAGCCCAATGATCCTCCGCAGCGAACCCAACCCGATCCGTCGTCTGTTCTGCATCACCGCGCTCGTCGCGAGCGCCGCCACGGCAACCCCAGCCTCGGCAGCGACGCCCACCGCGGCCGCCGAAGCCAACGGCGTCCTGCGCCTCGCCAGCAGCCATTCAGTCGAGGACACCGTCGTCCGCATCAAGCAGTCGGTCGAAGCCAAGGGCATCCGCTATTTCATCGCCATCGATCAGCAGCAGCTCGGTGCTTCCGCTAACCTGCCGATCCGCAAGTCGACCCTGGTCCTCTTCGGCAATCCGCCGCTCGGCGTGCAATTCATCCAGGCCAATCCTTACGCCGGCCTCGATTGGCCGGTCCGGATGCTGGTCCGCGAGACCGCCGACGGTTCGACCGAGATCGCATACACCGACTTCGCGTTCATCGGTCAGCGGTATGGCATCACCGGCAAGGACGCCCAGCTGAAGATGGCGAGCGAAGTCGCCGCCACCGTCGCTGGCGAAGCAGCGGCTCAGTAAGTAGCCAAAATGGGGCTCGCCGTTGCCTTTATTTGCGCCACGCTGATGGGTTTCGCCATCCAGCGTGGCGGTACCTGCCTCGTCGCCGCCGTCGATGAGCTGGTGAGCAAACGGCGGGCTTCACGGCTAATCGCCCTTGGCGAGGCGTCACTGCTCGTCGCGGCCGGAATCATTGCCGCGCAGCTACTCGGTTTCCTCCCCATGGCGCCCAAGGCGTTCGCTCTCACGGGTTGGACGGTGGCAGGCGGCGCGATCATGGGCCTCGGCGCCTACGTTGCCGGCTCGTGCGTATTCGGTGCCATCGCGCGCATCGGGAATGGTGAAGGTGCTTATCTCCTCGTTCCGGTCGGATTCTTTCTCGGCTGCGTGGCCGCGCTCGCGCTCGGCATGGATCGACTTCCGCACCCAATCGAGGCGCATTCTCTTGTTCTCGGCCAGGCCCTGCTGTTCGCCGGTCCCCTGGCGCTGCTGGTGGGATGGCGGCTGGTCCGCACGCTGAACGCAGCGCGCCGCGGAGAGCTGGGCAGTTACGTCTGGTCGCCGCACGTCGCCACGGGCGTAATCGGCGTGACCTTCGCGATCCTGCTCCTCGTCGTCGGACCCTGGAACTACACCGATTACCTCGCCGAGTTGGCGCGCCGCATGCCGCACGGCGGCTTTTCGAGAGGGCTGCTGCTTGCCGCCCTTTTCCTCGGTGCGGTGCTTGGCGGCTGGACGGCGGGACGCATCAAGCCGGTGTTTCCCACCATGTCGGCGCTCGTACGCTGCCTGGCCGGTGGATTCATGCTGGGCCTCGGTGGCTCGCTCGTGCCCGGTGCGAACGACGGCCTGATCCTTCTTGGGCTGCCATTGCTCTACCCGCACGCCCTGCTGGCGCTTGCCAGCATGGTCGTGACGGTCAGCGCGGCGCTGTTTCTTGAACGCCATCGCTCTGCCATGGCACAGAAGGCACGCTTGGCGTAAAGGGCTCTGGGGGCGGTACCGCATGGAAATGCAGCAGGTCCGATACTTCTTGGCCGTGTCGCGCACGCTGAACTTCACGCGCGCGGCGGAGGAGTGCAACGTCACCCAGCCCGCACTCACTCGCGCCATCAAGCAGCTTGAGGACGAACTCGGCGGCGAATTGATCCGCCGCGAGGGCCGCAACACCCATCTGACTGACCTCGGCAACCGCATGCAGCCGCTGCTCCAGCAATGCTACGACAGCGCGCTCACCGCCAAGTCGCTCGCCGCAAAAGTGAAGAAGGGCGAGGTATCGACCCTTTCGATCGCCGTCTCGCGAACGCTCGATCTCGATCTCTTCACCGGTGCCCTCGGCGAAGTGCGGCGCGCGTTCCCGCAAATCCAGCTGCGTCTGCGTAGGGGGGCCGGGGCCGAGATTTGCGAAATGTTGAAGAATGGCGAAATCGAGCTCGCCGTCGGCGGTCCGCTCGGTGAAGAATGGGAGCGGCTCGACGCCTGGCCGATGTTCACGGAGAGTTTCGACATCGTCGGCAATGCGGACCCGATGGACCTGACCGTCGAGGTCTTCCGCAATCGTCGTTTTCTCGATTTCTCCGGTGCGGATGACTTCGACTGCCCCCGCCACGAGCTCGCGGCGGTCGGGATCGCCATCGACGAAGCCCATATGCTGGATTCCCTGCGAGATCTCGAAGCCCTGGCGGCCGCGGGACTGGGCGCCGCCGTCGTGCCCGCCTCAACGCTTCGCAGGTCTCGCCTCAAACGCGCGCGCTCACCCTTCAATGCTGAGCGGAAGATTGCGGTTTACAGCGTCGCCGGCCGGCAAAGATCGAAGGAAGCGACCGCGCTGCTCAACCTGCTGCGCGCGACCGACTGGGAGGCGAAGCTGTCAGAGGACTTCGTCGACGCAGCGTAGCAATTCGTCGATCTCCATTCGCTGGCGGTAATCGGGATCGATGTGCCGCGCGGTGATCGTGCCGTCCTGCCGAACGACGAAGGCAGCCGGGATTGGCAGCAGCCATTCCTTTCCGCCCTGGTAGAGCGGCACGTCCCAGCCGGCCTCCGAAATCATGCTGGAGAGTTTGTCGTCGAGGACCACGGCAATGCTCAGAGATAGAGCATAGGCGCCGTCCATATCGGTGAGTACTGGGAACATCGCGCCGGTCTGCTCGCGGAGCATGCGCGTATAGCGCTGTGTCTCCGTGGAGATCGCGACGATCTGCGCAGGCTTCAGCTGCTGCTCGATTTCAGCAAGCGCCATCATGCTGAGACGGCAGAACGGACACCAGTGTCCGCGGTGGAAAGCGATGACCGCCGGGCCCTTTGCCAAAATGTCGTCCAGGCTGACGAGTTGCCCCTCATGGTCGGGAAGGACGAACGGCGGCATCTTCTCGCCGACTTTCGGCGCGTGGCTGCCGACCTGGACCTGCCGTAACCGGGCGGCGAACTGGTCGATCGCTTCGGCGTACCAAGGCTTGTGGGTCCGCGCCGCGTCGGCGACGACGCGCAGACGCTCCTTAAGCGACAGGTCGCTGGAGCGGACTTCCAGGAATGCGGCTTCGATCGGGGAGATCGGCTGCTGCGTCATTCAATCATCCTATCACAGGGCAAGGATGCGCCAAGTTCACGGACGCGCCGCGACCGTTTCCACCATTTCGCCGCCGCAAGCTTCGTGCAGGATGAAGCCTTCGAGGGGGTCGAACTCGCCGCGCCACGGCGCCTGCTCAAGCGTTTCCATGGTGTGACGATAGCCGGCTTCCCGGCGCTGGCGAATCCCCTCCGGACTGAAATCGATGTCCTTGGAATGGTCCTCATATTCCAGCGACGGCGCGAGCATCCGCACGACGTGCATGGTCGTGGTGCAGCCGTAGCTGGTCATCTCCGCAACGGCCTTATCCCTGGCCGCCGCCGGGACCTTCGCGCCCAGCTCGGCAATGATGTGCCGGAGCCGGTGAAGCTGCCGCTGGCGCTTGATCTGCGCGACCGACCGGCTCGAATATTGCAGGTCCTTCTGGCGGTTCATCACCTCCCAGATCGACCGCGGCTCGGGCCCGTGCGGGTTCCAGATGTGGACCGCGAGCACCAGGCTGCTGCGGCGCGGATTATCGTCGAACACGACCTCGACCGGCGTGTTCGAGAGGATGCCGCCGTCCCAGTACAGTTCGCCGTCGATCCGGACCGCGGGGAAGGCTGGCGGAAGCGCGCCCGAGGCCATGATGTGCCGGACGTCGATCTCCATGTCGCGGCTGTCGAAATAGACCATCTCACTGCTGCGCACGTTCGACGCACCGACCGTAAGCCGGACTTCGCCGGAGTTGAGCTGGTCGAAATCGACAAGCTCCTCGAGCGTCTCGGCCAAGGGCTTGGTAGTGTAATAGCCGGCGGCGTCCGCTCCCAGCGGGATATGCGGGCTCATGAACGCCGTGGGCTGCGGCTGGAAGAAAGCCGGGATGCCGCTGCTGACGGCAACGGCGTTGCGTGCCGTCGCCGCCAGCCATGGCGGCAGATAGTTGCCCAGTGCCGGTGCGTGCTCCACGCGGCGCCAGAACTCGCACAAGCGGTCGACGCGTTCGCCCTTGGGCGAGCCCGCGATGAGTCCCGCATTGATCGCCCCGATCGATGTGCCGACGACCCAGTCGGGCTCGACTCCAGCTTCGGACAGCGCCTCGTAGACGCCGACCTGGTAGGCGCCCAGTGCACCACCGCCCTGGAGCACGAGGACCGTCTGGCCCAGCGCCTTCATTTCCTGGCTCAAATCGCGTTTCATTTCGTCAGTCCCTTTTTCAAGCGGCTTCGGCAAAGGAATCGGCCCGTTCGACGTCGACGGGGCCGATGATGAGGCGGGCGCTGCGCGCGTAGGTGAAGTAGTTCCACGCCCAGTGCATGACGACGGAGAGGCGGCTTCTGAAGCCGACGAGGAACCAGACGTGGGCGACGCACCACAGCAGCCAGGCCGGAAAGCCCGACAGCCGGAATCGGCCGAAATCGGCGACGGCTCGACGGCGACCGATGGTCGCGAGGTTGCCATAGTCGCGGTAACGGAACGGCTTCGCTCCGCCTCCGAGGATCGCGTCGGCGACGTAGCGGCCCTGTTGCTTTGCGACGGGCGCAACTCCGGGCAGCGTTCCGCCGTGTCCGTCGTCGCAAGCGGCGGTGTCGCCAATCACGAAGATGTCGTCGTAACCAGGCACGTGGAGGTCGCGCTCGACTATCACTCGGCCGGCGCGATCGGTCCGGGCGCCAAGCCATTCTGCCGCGGGAGAAGCCTGCACGCCCGCCGCCCAGACGATGGTGTGGCTGACGATCGAATCGTGTCCGACGCTGACGTGATTGCGGCCGATGTCGGTGACCGGCTCGCCGAGGCGAACTTCCACACCCAGCTGCTCGAGGGCGCGCTGCGTCCGTTCCGAGAGAGCTTCGGGAAACGCCGGCAACAGCCGTGGTCCCGCTTCGATCAGAATAACGCGAGAACAGTGGGGCGTTATCGAGCGAAAGTCGCGCGACACGGACTGGCGCGCCAGCTCGGCGATCGCTCCGGCCATTTCGACGCCGGTCGGACCGCCGCCAATGACGACGAAGGTCAGCAAGCCATCGCGGACGTTGAGATTGAGCTCGGTCTCAGCCCGTTCGAGCGCGAGCAGGACTCGCCGGCGGACCGCCGTCGCGTCCTCGATCGACTTGATGCCGGGCGCGAACCGGGCCCAATGATCATGGCCGAAGTACGAATGCCGCGCGCCGGTCGCGAGAATCAGCCAGTCGTAAGAGAGTGTGCGGCCGCTCTTCAGGCAGAGGCGGTTGACCAGCGGCATCAGCCCGACGGCGCTGTCGAGCAGCA
>JAFBAM010000083.1 GCA_019247755.1 Sphingomonas sp. | reverse complement strand
GATCGAGGCGGCCGAGCAGGTCGAGGGAGTCACCGTCTTCCACGCAGGGACTGCGCTCGGAGATCGGGGTCTCGTCGCCAAGGGCGGCCGCGTGCTCGCCGTCACCGCGGTTGCAGAGACTTTCGTAAATGCCCGGGCCCGGGCCTATCGCGCGATCGACCAGATCGATTTTGCGGACGGGTTTCACCGCCGTGACATCGGCTGGCGCGAGCTTGCGCGGGAAAGCGCATGAACACGCTGTTGAATTTTTTCGGGCCCATCCTCGCCGCGGGCCTGGTCATCGGGATCATTGCCGGCACAGTCGGCTTTCGCCGGGTGCTCCCGCCGACGAAGGACAAGCTTGCCCCGCCGCCACCAGTGCCTCCCGAATATTATCGCAAGCGCCGGACCAGCCTCATCGTCGGCCTGGCCGTCGCAATTGCCGCCGCGCCGGTGTGGAGTGGCCCGCTAGGCGGCGCAGACCGGCTCATCACGATCATCGAGCGCCAATCACGCGAGGCACTCGATTATTATGAGATGCCCAAGGTGACCGCGCACCTGCACCGAGCGCCGCTGACCAGACGACTGATTCTGGCCAAGCCGGACGCCCTGTCCCTGACCGACTTCCAGACCGGCGAGCTTGTGCGGCTGTTCAGCCAGGTTCCCGGCGTCAGCAGCGCGCAGTGGACACCGTCACCCGCCGGGGTGCCGGTGGTTCTCGAAGGTGCGGCAGCCTCGGTTCTGGGCTTTCTTTTCGGCTTGCTGCTCGCCTATCTGGTCGAGCTTCGCCGTCGTTACAACGCGCAATGGAATTGGTGACCTGATGGATCTGATCCGTGAATATTGGTGGCTTGCCGTCGTCCTGGTGGCGCTGGTCCTGGCCTTCATCCTGCTACGGCCCAAACAGCGGGTGACGCTGACCGACAGCGCTCCGGTCCGCCCGCACATGAGCCAGCAGAAGCAACCTCCGGAAGGGCGCGGGCTGGCCGGCGAGCATGCCGCCGCAGCAAGCGACGTCACCGGGGACATCTTGCGCGCGCCTGTTCACAAGAAGCTCGACGGCGACAAAGACCCGCATGACGACCTCTGCCTGATCAAGGGTGTGGGGCCAAAGTTCGCCGAGGCCCTGCGGGGCGCGGGCTTCGTCCGGTTCGAGCAGATCGCCCACCTGACACCGACCGAGATCGACCGCCTTGATGCGCGTCTCGGCACCTTCGCCGGGCGGATCAATCGCGACCGGATCGTCGAGCAAGCCGACTATCTCGCCCGTAACGACACGGACGGCTTCGAGCAGAAGTTCGGGAAGCTTTAGCTTACCGCCTCGGCCTGCGTCTCGGCGTGCCTTTTCCGAGGCCGCGAGGCGATCAGCTTGTCGATCTTGCGGCCGTCCATGTCGACGATCTCGAACGACCAACCGTCGTGGCGAAACCTCTCGCCCACTTCCGGAAGATGCTTGAGAACTGACAGCGCGAAGCCTGCGGCCGTCGAATAGTCGCGGTCTTCCGGCAGATTGACGCCGAGCCTGTCCGTCAGAAGGTCCGCGCTCGCCGCGCCGGACACGAGCCAGCTCCCATCGTCGCGCTCCACCAGCGGCGGCTCCTCGCCCTGCTCCACGTCGTGGGCGAAGGTTCCGGCGAGCGCTGCGAGAATGCTGCCCGGTGTCACGATGCCGTCCAGATGACCGTATTCGTCATGGACGAGCGCAAGCGGGACGTCCGCGGCCCGCAACACCGCCAGCGCATCCATTGCATCCATCAGGTCGGGAATGACCGGCGCCGTTCGGCACAGCTTCTTGAGATCCAGCGGCTCACCGCGGATGTTTGCCGCAAGCACGTCGCGGGTCTGGATCACTCCGACGATATTCTCGATCGAACCGTCAGCAACGGGAATGCGGCTGTGCGGGTTGTCGAGCAGTTCCTGTCGAATCTCCTCGGCACTGGCGGCAACGTCGATCCAGTCGATCTCTGTGCGCGGTGTCATGACTTCCCGCACCGGCCGGTCGGCGAGCCTGACGATGCCGGAGATCATCGCCCGCTCGTCCTCCTCGAGAACGCCCGCGGTCTGGGCTTCGGCCACGACCAGGTGCAGCTCTTCGGCAGTCACGTGGTTCTTCGATTCCTTGTCGAAGCCGAGGGCCTTGAAGATCAGCGCACTCGACCGCTCCAGCACCCAAACGAATGGCGCGACGATCTTCGAAAGCCAGCGCATCGGCCTCGACATGACAACGGCAATGGGCTCGGGCGACCGCAACGCAGTCTGCTTGGGCACGATCTCGCCGATGACCAGCGAGACATAAGTCGTCAGTACGATAACGAGGCTAAAGCCTACGGTGTGCGCCGTATTCTGGTCGAGGCCGAGGGCCTGGATCCGCTCGGCGGTCGGCTCACCGAGCTTTTCGCCCGAGAAGGCGCCGGTGAAGATAGCGATGAGGGTGATGCCGCTCTGAACCGTCGAAAGAAACCGGCCCGGATCCGACGCGAGCTCCAGCGCGCATTTCGCGCCCCCGCTTCCGCTCTTGGCCATGGCCTTCAGCCGCGCTTCGCGCGCGGAGACGATTGCCAGTTCGCTCATTGCCAGCACCCCGTTAAGCGCAATGAGCGCGAGGAGGATGAAGACGTCGAGCCAGGGTATGGGGGCTAATTGGTCGCTCATGGGCGGCAAATGGAGTTTAGCCTTGTCTTACGGCGCTTCACAAGCGTGTCGGTCTATTGCACTTGCGGAACCAGTCCGGCGTCGCGCCGGTTTCATCAGCGAATCTTGGGGAGCCTAACCGGTATGACCATGTATCGTAGCGTCAGGACGCTCGTTCTCGGCTGCGCCATCGTGGCCATTGCCGGGTGCCAAACGGCGCCGCCACCGATGGCAGTGCCGGCGTCATTCACTCCATTGGGTGTGAGCGCGCCCTATTTGATGGGTGACGTGATCGCCGGACTAAAGGCTCGCTCGGCGAAGATGAAGGCAGCCAAGATCAAGCCGCTCAGCCCTTATGAGACTGCAGCGTACATGGCCGATCTCGATTCTGAGCTTCGTCGGCAGACGGCCGGCATCGGTCTCGACATCCTGCAGGTGGGCGGAAGCATCGTCATCCGCATCCCCGCTATCTTCACCTTCGATCCCAATAGCGCGACCGTCAAAGCCACGACCGATGCGACCCTTCTCGAGATCGCCCGGACTGTGAAGACCCGCAACCGAACCTTTGTCGATGTGCTCGCTCACACCGACACGACCGGGTCGGCCCCTGCGAACCTTGCACTTTCGCAGAAGCGCGCGGCTGCAGTTGCCACTTACCTGGCGGGGCATGGAGTCTCGAAAGCACGCATAGCTTCGCATGGGTTCGGCGAGGCTGTGCCCCTTTATAATCCCGATATGACCGAGGAGCAGAAGGCGGCTAACCGCCGGATCGAGATCAGGCTCGTTCCTTACCGCGGCTAGCGGCGCTCGGCGAAGAAGCGTCGGAGCTGATCGGCGGCTTCCTCCTCGCCGATCCCGCCGAGGACGTC
>JAFBAM010000262.1 GCA_019247755.1 Sphingomonas sp. | reverse complement strand
CCCCGCTGCTTCAATAGCGCTGCGATGGCGTCGTCGCTGAGGATTTCGGTTTCGGCCTCGATCAGCTCCTTGATCGCCGCCTTGACCGCCTCGGCGGCCGCGCCGTCACCCTCTGTCGACGCGACACCCGAACCGAAGAAATATTTGAGCTCGAACAGGCCGCGATCGCACAGCAGATACTTGTTGGACGTGACTCGGCTCACGGTTGATTCATGCATCCCGATCGCCTCGGCCACTTCGCGGAGCGTCATCGGCTTCATCGCCGACACGCCGCGCTCGAAGAAGCCCTGCTGCCGTTTCACGATTTCGGAAACCGTCTTGACGATGGTCCTTGCCCGCTGGTCGAGCGCCTTCACCAGCCAGTTCGCGCTTTGCAGGCATTCGCTGAGCCAGGCGCGCGACGCCTTGTCCTGCGGGCCTGACTTCAGCTCCTGATAGTAGCGCCGGTTCACCAGCAGCCGCGGCAGGGTTGCCTGGTTCAGCTCGACCGCGAACCCTCCTCGGGTCGTACGCACGAACACGTCGGGGGTGACATCCTCCGAGGCCTGACCCGGGAATTGGCAGCCCGGCTTGGGGTCATAGGCGCGGAGCTCGCGGATCATGTCTGCAAGATCCTCGTCGTCGACCCCGCAGATCCGTTTCAAATCACCGGTGCGGCCCTTCGACAGCAAGTCGAGGTTGTCGATCAGCCGCGCCATCGCCGGGTCGTAGCGGTCGGCGGCTCTGGCCTGCAGCGCTAGACATTCGGCGAGCGAACGCGCCCCGACCCCCGCAGGCTCAAGTCCCTGCACGAGTTCGAGCGCCTGCTCGATGAGCGCCAGCCGCGCGCCGGTCAGCTCGGCAATCTGGTCGAGCGTCACCGTCAAATAGCCGGTCTCATCCAGCGTCTCGGCGATGATGCGGGCCAGGTCGCCGACGTCGCCCGATGCACCGTGCAGCTGGTCGATCAGATGCTCCGCGAGCGACGCCGCCGAATATTGGAGGCGGTCGAAGTCGAAGCCTTCCTCGGATCCGCCCGAAGCGACCACATCCGTAAAACTGTCAGTCTCCAGCGCCGCTGACTCCCAGTCATGGTCCATCGGCCGGTCGTCATCGGCCGTACCCATGATGAGGTCGTCTGCACCCGGATCGTCCGGGGCATCATCGCCCGCGTCCTCGTCCGACGCGAAATCGCCCGCCGGCTGCTCGTCCGGTTCGTCCGGCCGCGCTTCCAGCAGCGGGTTCTTCGACAATTCCTCGGCTAGGAATGCATCGAGCTCCATGTTCGATAATTGAAGGAGCTGGATCGCCTGCCTGAGCTGCGGCGTTAGGACCAGCTGCTGGCTTTGGCGAATGCTTAGGGAGGGGCCCAGGCCCATCGTCAGAGCTCGCTACAGCGCGAAGCTCTCGCCGAGGTAGAGGCGCCGGACCTCCTGGTCGGCGACCAACGCTTCGGGAGTACCAGCAAACAGGACCTGGCCGTCATAGATAATGCAGGCGCGGTCGACGATATCGAGCGTCTCGCGGACGTTATGGTCGGTGATGAGCACGCCGATCTCGCGGCTCTTCAGTTCGCGAACCAGTTCGCGGATGTCCGAGATTGAAATTGGGTCGATGCCCGCAAACGGCTCATCGAGCAGCATGATCGAAGGGTTGGCCGCGAGCGCGCGGGCGATCTCGCAGCGCCGTCGCTCACCGCCTGACAGCGCCATTGCCGGGGAATCACGAAGTGCGGTCAGGCCGAATTCGCTGAGCAGTTGCTCCAGGCGGTCCCGGCGAGCCTGCTTGTCGGGCTCGGCGGCTTCCAGAACCGCCATGATATTCTCCTCGACCGACAGCCCACGAAAGATCGAGGTTTCCTGCGGCAGATAACCGAGACCAAGGATTGCGCGGCGGTACATGGGCAGCTCGGTGATGTCGCTGCCATCGAGGAAGATGCGGCCGCTGTCGGGCTTCACGAGGCCCATGACCGAGTAGAAGCAGGTCGTCTTGCCAGCACCGTTCGGCCCCAGCAGCCCGACGACCTCGCCGCGATGAACGCCGAGGCTGACATCGTGGAGCACGGTGCGCTTGTCGTAGGACTTGGCGATCGAGCGAACCTCAAGGCCCCCGTCGGCCACGCGATTCTCATCTGACGGTCGCGTTATGGTGGCCGGCTCGTTCACTTGCCCTGCTGGCGCTGCGGCACCGTGAAGTGACCGGTCACCCGCCCACCGCTCTGGTTGACCCCTGGCGGGCCTCCGTCGACGACCGCCCGGCCGGATTCGAGGTCGATCACCAGCCGGGCGCCGTTGACCTGATTTTGGTCGCGGTTGAGCTGGACGTTGCCGATCAGGGTAATGAGCTTGCGGTCTAGGTCGTACACGCCGAAATCGCCCTTGGCGGTCTCCGATGGGCTTTTGACTACGACCCCGCCGGCAGCATCGAGCCGCCGGATCTGGACATTGCTTCCGGCGCCCTGGCCGCCCGAATAAGCGACGGTGAGCCGCGGCGTATCGAGCGTCAGCTCGGCCTGGGTGACGTGCACGTTCCCGGCGAAGATCGCCCGGTCCGCGCGGTCCTGCACTTCGATCCGCTCCGCGGTCACATCGACCGGCGCATTGCTGTTATGACCCTTGAGCGCCGACACGGGTTGGACCTGTTGCGTCTGCGAAAACGCGGCCGTCCCTGACAAGGCCGTCATTGCAAGGATAATGCCAGTTTTGCCCACGCCCCTCATCTGACGGCCCCTTGCACGATTTTCAAGCGAGCGCCGCCGTCCAGCACAACCTTATGCTCACCTAAGTCCGCCTGGATCCGATTGGCGCGGAACTCACCGAGGCGCATTCCCCCCTCCGCGGGACCCTGGCTCGCAAGCTGCCGCTGCTTCAGGTCGACGTGGACATTACTGGTGTTGAGACGAAACCCGTCCGTTCCGGCAACCTTGACCCGGCCGTCGATCGCGACTTGCTGCGTATCGATATTGTAACGGCCCTTGTCGGCAGCAATAAGTACCGGACCCTGCGTCTGGTTTAGGCGCGCGAACATTCCGCTGATGTCCACCAAAGGGTTGTCCGAGCTGCGCTGGATCGCGCGGTTGGCAACCAGCTCGAACATTTGCCCCTTGTCGTCAGTGCCGGTGTAGCGAGCTGCCTCGACCCGCATCCGCTCGGGCGCGCTGTCGACCTTGTTCTTGTCGAGGATAAAGCTGACGTCGCCTTTCTTGTCGAGCGGCGCCAGCGTCAGGATGGCAAGCAGCACGCCGACCGCAGCCGGGAGCCCTATCTTGGTCCAGCGGATGATCTTGTCATGACCGCTGCCCGGCTCGGCCCAGCGCTGTACAAACCGATCGCGACCGCTTGGGTTAGCCATCGTGAGCAAAGATATCCTGCTCGGGCCAGCCGGCGAGGTCGAGGAGTGCGCGGGTTGGCAGGAAGTCGAAGCAGGCCTGGGCAAGGGCCGTGCGGTTTTCGCGCGCCAGCCGCTCGTCCAGCTTCTCCTTCAGCTGATGAAGGTAGCGGACGTCGCTGGCGGCATAATCGCGCTGCGCGTCGGATAGCTCGGGGGATCCCCAGTCGCTGGTCTGCTGCTGCTTCGAAACGTCGATGTTGAGCAGTTCCTTGACGAGGTCCTTGAGGCCGTGGCGGTCGGTATAGGTTCGGACCAGCCGAGAGGCAGTGCGAGTGCAATAGACGGGGGCGGCCATGATCCCAAGATAGGCACTCATGATGCCGATATCGAAGCGGGCGAAATGATAAAGCTTGAGGCGGCCCGAATCGGCAAGGAGCGCTTTCAGATTCGGGGCGGAATAATCGCTTCCAGCCTTGAACCGGACGAGGTGCTCATCGCCCTTGCCGTCGGAAAGCTGGACGACGCAGAGCCGGTCGCGTCCGGGAATGAGCCCCATCGCCTCGGTGTCGACGGCCATCGGCCCGTCGGCGAATCTCACATCGCCGGAGAGGTCTTCCTCGTGGAAATGAACCGCCATTTTCGCTCCTGAACCAACCTTTGTGACGCTTTAGTCCGCTTGTGCTGCCCCTTGCCAGCCCCGCCCTCAACTGAGTCACTAGAGACGGGCGAATTTTTCTTGTAAGGGCCTGAACCGTGCGTGAGTGAATTACGCATGATGACCGGTTGCGCCATGTGGCCCGAGCGCGTTGGTTTCAGGGGTAAAGCGGGTCTTTTAAGTTCGGACGGTGCATGGGTTTCGATAGAGGGCGCAAGGGGGATCGCGGTGGTCGCGGCCGCGACAAGCGCGATAGTTTCGGCGAAGATAGTTCTTTCGGCGGAGATACGGGTTTCCAGGAACGCGGTGGTTACGGCGGCGGGCGCGGCGGCTTTGGCGGCGGCGGCGGCTACGGTGACCGCGGCGGCTTTGGCGGCGGCGGTGGCGGCTACGGCGGCGGTGGAGGCGGTGGCTTCCGCGGTGGCGGTGGCGGCGGCTTTCGTGGCGGCGGTGGCGGAATGCCCCCGCAGGTCGTTGGCGAAGGCAAAGGCGTCGTCAAATTCTTCAACCCGCAGAAGGGCTTCGGCTTCATCGTGCGCGATGACGGTGGTGAGGACGTGTTCGTCCACATTTCCGCCGTCGAGCAGGCCGGCCTGACCGATCTGGCTGACGGTCAGCCGCTTGAGTTCACGCTCGTCGATCGCGGCGGTCGGATCTCGGCGACCAACCTTCGCATCGAAGGTGAGCCGATGCCGGTCGAGCGCAGCGGCGGCGGCGGCGGTGCCGGCGGAGCCGGTGGCCCGCAGCGCCAGTTGACCGGCGAAAAGGCCAGCGGCACCGTCAAGTTCTTCAACGCGATGAAGGGCTTCGGCTTCATCCAGCGCGATGACGGACAGCCTGACGCATTCGTGCACATCTCGGCGGTTGAGCGCGCGGGCATGCCGACGCTTAACGAAGGCGACCGGCTCGATTTCGAGCTCGAGGTCGACCGCCGCGGCAAATATGCCGCGGTGAACCTTCAGCCGAAGGCGGAATAACCCTCCCTCAAGGGGCGGAAGGGCCGGCGGACGACAGTCCTCCGGCCCTTTTCCTTTGCCTATTGCGCGCTGGCGTAGAAGGCGGCGAGGTCGGCCTTGAGCTGCCGCGCCGAGGGCGGGTCGATGTACATCATGTGCCCCGCCTCATAATAAACATAGCGGATGTTGGCGCCGATCTGCGGCTCCAACGCCATGTGCCGAAACTCGTAATCGGCCCCGCCGAACGGCGTCGCCAGGTCGTAATAGCCGTTTACCGACAGCACCTTCATCCGCGGGTTCTGGCGCATTGCGTCGGCAAGGTCTGAGCTGGTGTCGGCGATCGGCTGGAAGCCGTCGGGCGCGCGGTGCTGCAGGCTCCAGTTGCCGCCGCCCGTCTCGGCATAATTGTTCGGCCGGTAAGTGAGCGGCGTTTTGTAGCCCAAGTCGCGGAACAAATAGTCGTTAAGCGCACCAACGAACGCGCCGGTGATCGCGCTCGCCTGCGGGTCGTAATCCGCGCCCTCCCCAACCAGGTCCGGCTCGGTGCCGACGAAACGCGAATCGATCCGGCCGATGACCAGGTGGCGATCGCGCAGCAGCTCCCGCTGGAAGCGGTTGGGCTGAACGCGCAGGTGGGATCGGATGATATAATCCGGCGACAGCCCCGTTAACTCGCTCATGCGCTGGGCGATCTGCTGCTTCTCCTCGTCGGAGATCGCCTCGCCCTTCTGCAGCGCCAGCGTGTAGGGCCCGCTCGCGAAGTCGCGTGCCTGCTGGATGAAGGCCGGGAGCGGCGGCTTGTTGGCGATCTTGCCATGGTACCAGGCGTCCGCCGCATAGGTCGGCAGGAAATTGATCAGCGACTGGTCGCCCTGGAAATCGGCGAAGTTGAACACCGTCGAGACGAAGGTGATGCCGTTCAGCTGCACCCCGACGTTCGCCAGCGAATCCGACAGCCCCGCCGCGCGCGTGGTGCCGTAGCTCTCGCCAATGATGAACTTCGGGCTGTTCCAGCGCTGGTATTTGGTGAGATAGCGCTGGATCGTCTTGGTGAACATGTCGATGTCATGGTCGACGCCCATCACGTCCTTGTTCTCGGCCTTGCCGAGCAGCCGCGACAGGCCGGTCGTCGGCGCGTCGATGAACACGAGGTCGGTGATGTCGAGCAACGTGTCGGGGTTGCCGACATAGCGGAACGGCGGGCCCGGAATGGTTTGCGGCTGCGAGGCATCGACCTTGATCGGCCCGAACGAACCCATGTGCAGCCACATGGTCGAAGAGCCCGGGCCACCGTTGAATAGGAAGGTTACCGGCCGCGCCCGCCCCGGTGATGGGATCGTATAGGCGGTGTAGAACATGCTGACGACCGGCTCGCCCTTCTCGTTTCGAACCGTCAGGTGACCCGGCGTCACCGTGTAGGCAAGGTTTCGCCCGTGGAACGGGATCGACCGCTGGACCGGCTGCGCGTCCTCATCGACACTCGCCTTGGCGATATCCTTGTCGTCCTTCGCGGCATCGGCCTTCGCGTCCTTGGGCGGGACGTCACCGGCTGATTGGGCGAAGGCAGGCGCGCTCAGGGCGAGCGCGATGGCAAGCAGGGACGAACGCATGTCTATTTACCCCCCAGAGGAATCGGACGTCCTTTGACCATGACATATCCGACGCGCTGAACAGCCGTCGGATCGACCAACGGGTCTCCCTCGACTGCAATCAGGTCGGCTGACTTGCCCGGCTCCAGCGTTCCGGTCTCGCTGGCGACGCCGAGCAGGTCAGGCCCGCCCTTAGTCGCCGCGATCAGCGCATCGCGCGGGCTCATCCCGCCCTTGGTCACCATCAGCTCGAGCTCGCGATTGGCCTGGCTATGCGGAGCGACCGCGCTGTCGGTGCCGAGCGCGATCTTCACGCCGGTGCGATAGGCGAGGTTGAGGCCTTTGCCCCACACGGCGAAGGTCATCTTCGCCTTCGCCTCGGACTCGGGCGCGAGCTTGCCGCTGCCGATCAGGCTCTGGACTCCGCTGAACGCCATCAGCGTCGCCGAATAATAGGTCCCGCGCGCCTTCATCGCATTGGCTCCGGCCTGGTCGATGAAGGTGCCGTGCTCGATCGAATCGACGCCCGCGATCGTCGCTCCGAGGATTCCGCGCGCACCGTGCGCATGGGCCGCGACCTTGAGGCCGAGCGAGTGCGCCATGTCGCAGATTGCCTTCATCTCGGGGTCGGTGAAATGCTGCTCAAGCCCGCGCGCGCCGGGGTCGAGAACGCCGCCCGTCGCCATGATCTTGATGACGTCCACGCCCGCCGCGGCGAGCTGGCGCACCACCTTCTGGCATTCCTCGGCACCGGTGCAGACTGAGGGGTTGAGATGGGCTTCATTGATCGCGTCGGCCAACTCAGGCGGAAGCCCGGTTGCTGCGTCGGCGTGCCCGCCGATGATCGACAGCGGTGCGCCCGAAACCTGGATGCGCGGACCCGGGAATCGACCCTCGTTCACGGCGTCCCGCATCGCGATCACCGCGTTGGTGTCGCCGCCCAGGTCGCGGACAGTCGTGAAGCCCGCCCGCGCCATGTCGAGCGCGTGCGTCAGCCCGACCGTGGTCGCATAGGTGTTCGAATATTTTTTGGTGAAGCCCATGTACCAGGGCTCGCCGCTGTTCATCGTCAGGTGGACGTGAACGTCGGTCATGCCCGGCATGACGGTCCGGCTGCGCTCATCGACGACGATCGTGCCGGCGGGTGCGGTAAAGCCCGGCTCGATGCGGGCAATGCGGCCATTGTCGACGATGACGGTCGAATTGCCGCGCGCGGGTTGGGCGGCGTCGACGATCAGGCGCCCGGCCTGGATGGCATAGGTTTCGGCGTTGGCGGCGGCTGCGATAGACAGCGCGGCGGCGCCCGCGAGCAGATACTTGTGCATGGGTCCCCTCTCGAACGAGAGAGCACGGCTTAACGCAGTTTCTGCACGCTTCAAGTTACCAGTGACACCAGCGTCGCGACGCGGTCCGCCTCGTTCGCGGGCTTGTCGGTTCGAATGCGGCTGATGCGGGGAAAGCGCATGGCCAGCCCCGACTTGTGACGGGTGCTTTTGTGGATCGAATCGAAGGCCACTTCGAGCACCAGGCTCTTCTCCACCTCGCGCACCGGACCGAACCGCTGGACGGTGTGGTTGCGCACCCAGCGGTCGATCCACTTCAGCTCCTCGTCGGTGAAGCCGAAATAGGCCTTGCCCACTGGCAGCAGCTCTTCGCCCTCGGTCCAGCAGCCGAACGTATAGTCGCTGTAGTAGCTCGACCGCTTTCCCGACCCGCGCTGCGCATACATCAGCACGCAGTCGGCGGTCAGCGGATCGCGCTTCCATTTGTACCACAGGCCCGTGCGCCGCCCGGCGACATAGGGGCTATCGCGCCGCTTCAACATGATGCCTTCGATCGAGACGTCGCGAGCATTCAGACGAAGGTCCTCGAGTTCTTCGAAGCTTGTCGCGTCGATCAGCTGCGAGACGTCGAACCGCTCCGGATCGAGCTTGGCGGCGAATGATTCGAGCCGCGGTCGGCGCCGCTCCCACGCCAATTCGCGCAAGTCCTCGTCGCCATCGAACAGCGCATCATAGAGCCGCACGAATGCCGGATAGGCGCTAAGCATCTTGTTGCTGACGTTCTTCCGACCGAGCCGCTGCTGAAGCGCATTGAAGCTTGCGGCCGCGCCACCATGGACGTCGGCCACGCCTTGCTCTTCCCCACGCACCAGTAGCTCGCCGTCGAGCACGCCGGTCGTGCGGAACGCCTCCGCGATATCCGGAAAGCTGCCCGAAATATCGTCGCCCGTGCGGCTGTAGAGCCGGGTCTCGCCACCCGCGTGGACCAGCTGCACGCGGATGCCGTCCCATTTCCACTCGGCGGCATAATCGTCGAGCGAGACCTTCGGCTCTTCGAGCGGATGGGCGAGCATGAACGGCCGGAACACCGGCACGTCCCGCACCATCGGCTGGCCGGCGCGCCCCTCGGCCCAGTCGAACAGCTCGGTGAACGGGGGCCTCAGGCCATGCCAGACCTCCTCGACGCCCTCGACGTCGATGCCGAACGCATTGGCGAGCGCCTGCTTTGCCAGCCGCGCATTGATCCCGACGCGAAGCTCGCCGAGCGCCAGCTTCAGCAGTGCGAAGCGGCCCGAAGCGTCAAGATGATCGAGCATCGACGCGAGCACCTGCGGCGCGTCGACCTTGCTCGCGCCGCGCAGGCGATCGAGTGCCTCGCTGATGCTGACCGTCGCATCGTCGACCTCGGACGGTTCGCCTGTTCGCTTGGGCCAGAGCAGCGATACCGTCTCGGCAGTGTCGCCGACATAGTCGCGGCTCATCATGAACAGCACCGGGTCGATTCGCTCGGCTACCAGCCCGCGGACCGCGGCCGGCTTCACATGCGGAATGTCGAGCGTGCCGGTAAGTGCCGCGAGCCCGTAGCCGCGATCAGGGTCCGGCGTTTCCCTGAGGTAATCGCCGATGAGCTTGAGCTTGGTGTTGCGCGAGCGCGTGTAGACGAGATCGTCGAGCAACTGCGAAAAGGCGCGCATTGCGCCTCTAATGCATCAATGACGTCTTGGTGTCAGTGCAGGCGGACGGCGACCGCGGCCAGGATGGCCGTACGATGGTCGTCGGACTGGCAATCGAACGCTTCCTCGACATGCTCGATGCAGGACATCATCGTCACGCGGTGGCCGGGCAGCAGCGCGCGCTGCGCGGTATTGCGGGCCAGGCCCTCCAGCGCGGCAAGGCCGTGTGCGGCCGCAAGCTGGCGGATGGCATCCATGCGGGCGTAGAGATCCATCGGTGAAAGACGGGGGCCTGCGCTGCGGATTTCAGCAAGGCGCAGACTGACCTCCTTACGGATCGTCTTCAGTGGGTCTGCAGCCATTAGGGCCTCCTCGATTGAATCGAGAATCACCCAAATCGGTTAACGGGCAGTTACAGGCCCGTGTCGGTTGACAGAATCGGCTCGTTTCGCCATGGGACGCCGCGACTTGAGGCGGCCGCGGCCGCTTTTCTTTTTTCAAATTGGGATTGAGCCATGGCCAAGCCGGCAACCGTCAAGATCAAGCTCGTCAGCAGCGCTGACACCGGCTTCTTCTACGTCACCAAGAAGAATCCGCGCACGCAGACCGAGAAGTTGAGCTTCCGCAAGTACGACCCGGTCGCGCGCAAACACGTCGAGTTCAAGGAAGCCAAGATCAAGTAAGCCCGCGCGGCTAACTTCGCACAAAATGGCGCCTGACCTCGTGACTTTAGTGAAGTTACGGGCCCTTTAGGCTTCCTCGCCGCCCGTTTCGCTCGGGCCGCCACCGCCACCGCCGTCATCCTCATTGGCCTGGCCGGCTTCCGATTCGGCGGCCGGCGGACTGTCGCTGCCGCTTTCCAGCAGCTCGTCGACGGTCTGGGCGAACCTCACCACCGAGATCGGCTTTGACACATAGGCCTGCGCTCCGGCGGCGCGGATCCGCTCCTCGTCCCCGCGCGCCGAGTAAGCCGTCACCGCCATGATCGGCACCTCGCTCAGTTGCTCGTCCTTGCGGATCATGCGGATGAGGTCGAGGCCGCTGACGTGGGGGAGCTGGATGTCGGTGATCACCAGGTCGGGCTCGAACTGCTTGGCCGCATCGAGCGCGTTGCGGCTGTCGGTCACGGCATCGGTCTTGTGACCGTGCGCCGCGAGCAGGTCGCAGAACAGCTTGATGTTGAGGGCATTGTCCTCGACGATCAGGATCTTGGCCAAGTCGCTTCCTTTGAACCCCTGGAGAGCAGTGTAGGCGTTGCCGCGCACAAACGACAATGACCCGTTCATGATTGCTCTCGCCGCTTTGGCGGCAACGCTTGGGTGCGAGCGTCGGGCGCAGCGGTTCATCGATTTGACCGGAATCGGGACTGACGAGCTTCGGCGCCGGGCGGGCGAGCCGGACCTGCTCGCCGCGCTGCTGCGTTTCCTGGAGGCCCACGAACCGGACTTGCTCGAAGTGGCGGAGGCGGTTGGCGTGAAGCCCGAGATGCTCGTAGAGGCGCGCCGGCAGCTCGAAGAAGGACACGCATGAAGACCATCCTCATTACCGGCGCGACGGCGGGCTTTGGCGAAGCGGCGGCTCGCAAGTTCGTAAGCGGAGGTTGGCGCGCGATCGGCACCGGCCGTCGTGGCGACCGCCTGAAGAAGCTGCAGGATGAGCTTGGGGACAACTTCCTCCCTCTCGAAATTGACATGCGCGACGTTCCGGCCGTCGAGAGCCTCGCTCGGCTGGGGACACCGTGGGGCGACATCGACCTGCTGCTCAACAATGCCGGCCTTGCGCCGCCCACCGATCCGCTACCGGAGACGGACTGGGAACGGGTCGAGACGGTCATCGACACCAACATCACCGGCCTCGTCGCGCTGACCCGCGTGCTCCTGCCCAAGCTGGTCGAGCGCAAGGGTCAGATCATCAACCTGTCGTCGGTTGCGGCGACCTATCCGTACAAGGGTGGCGCGATTTACGCCGGGACCAAGGCCTTCGTTCGCCAGTTCTCGCTCGACCTTCGCTGCGACCTCGCCGGCACCGGCGTTCGCGTCACCTCGGTGGAACCGGGCATGGCCGAGACGGAGTTCACCCTGGTGCGCACGGGCGGCGACAAGGAAGCGTCGGAGAAGCTGTACGCCGGCATGAACCCGATGACGCCGCAGGATCACGCCGATCTCTTCTGGTGGCTCGCCAACCTGCCGCCGCACCTCAACATAAACAGCATTGAGCTGATGCCGGTGACCCAGAGCTGGGCTGGCTTCGCGATCAACCGCGAGGCTTGATTCAAATGTTCGCGAGTGCTTGGGGCGCGGCATGAGCATTGACCAGCGCCTTTCCGAACTCGGAATCACCCTCCCGCAGCCCGCCGCCCCCGTGGCCGCCTACGTCCCCGCCGTCGAGCGGGACGGCCTGCTCCACATTTCGGGCCAGATCAGCTTCGCGGAAGACGGCAGCCTGATCAAAGGCCGTCTGGGCGAGGACGTCGATCTCGACGGCGGCATCGCCGCCGCGCGCCGTTGCGGCATCATGCTCCTCGCCCAAATGAAGGCGGCGCTCGGCTCGCTCGATCGCGTCGATAAGGTCGTGAAGCTCGGCGTGTTCGTGAACAGCGCGCCGTCGTTCACCGACCAGCCCAAGGTTGCCAATGGCGCGTCCGAGCTGATGCAGGACGTGTTCGGCGAGGCCGGGCGCCACGCCCGCAGCGCCGTCGGCGTCGCCGTGCTTCCGCTGGGCGTCGCGGTCGAGGTCGACGCAATCGTTGCGGTGAAGGCCTAGTTCATTTTCAACGGCTTACCCAAGTAATGGGTATGTCCGACCGCGAATCGGAGATCATCGCCAAGATCGCTTCGGGCGTGTCCGGGCTGAACGCCCGCGCCTGGGATCGGCTGGTAGGAAACGACCCGTTCCTCAGCCATGCCTTTCTGTCTGCGCTCGAGGATTCAGGCAGCGTCGGTGAAGGGACTGGCTGGACCCCAGCCCCGATCCTCGTCGAGGACAGTGAAGATCATCTGATCGCCGCGGCGCCCGCCTATCTCAAATCGCACAGCCAGGGCGAATACGTCTTCGACCATGGCTGGGCCGAGGCGTGGCAGAACGCCGGCGGCCAATATTATCCCAAGCTGCAAGTTTCGGTGCCGTTCACTCCGGTGCCTGGTCCACGCCTGCTCGGCTCGCGTCCGCAGCAACTCCTGACCGCGATCGAGGCAGTCACCACGCAGAACGACATCTCGTCGGCACACATGACCTTCCTCGACGAGGCTGGCGTAGCGGAATGCGAGCGGCGCAACTGGCTGATCCGCCACGGCGTCCAGTACCACTGGTTCAATCGCGGCTACTCAAGCTTCGACGACTTCCTCGGCGTCCTGAAACATTCGCGCCGCAAGACTATCCGTAAGGAGCGTCGCGAGGCGGTGGACGGGCTGGAGATCGTCACCCTGCGCGGCTCGGAAATCGGCGCCTCTGATTGGGACGCGATGTGGGCCTTCTACCAGGACACCGGGTCCCGTAAGTGGGGTCGACCCTACCTGGCCCGCGAGTTCTTCGACCTCGTCGGGAAGTGCATGGGCGATGCCGTGCTGCTGTTCCTGGCGCTCCGCGACGGGCGGCCGATCGCGGGTGCCCTCAACTTCGTCGGGCCCGATACCCTCTATGGCCGTTACTGGGGCTGCATCGAGGAGGTGCCGTTCCTCCATTTCGAGCTCTGCTATTATCGCGCTATTGAATGGGCGATCGAGCACGGCTTGAAATCAGTGCAGGCCGGCGCGCAGGGCGAGCACAAGGTGTCGCGCGGCTATGAGCCTGTGATTACGAAAAGCGCCCATTACATCCCGAACCGCAGCTTCCGCGATGCCGTGGCGCAATTCCTCGAAGCCGAGCGCGAAGGCGTCGCCGCCGAAATCGAATGGCTCCGGCGTGAACTACCCTACAGGTCGCCGGCGTAGATTCCGACGATCCGGTCATCCGCGTCGGCCATGCCACGATACATGGCGGGCGTGGTGAAGCCCCAAGCGGCTTCCCCGTTCGGCGCAACGGCGATCAGGCCGCCCTTGCCACCAAGCGCTTCGATATCAGCGAGCACACCGTCGAGCGCCTGCTGAAGCGTCTCGCCGCC
>JAFBAM010000265.1 GCA_019247755.1 Sphingomonas sp. | reverse complement strand
ACACCACGATCAAGGTCGGCTGGGACGATTGGCAGCAGATGGCGGCCGGCCAGCTCGACGGCATGACCGCCTTCATGATGGGAAAGCTCAGGGTCGAAGGCGACATGTCCAACGCGATGCAGTTGCAGGGCGTCCTGGCGAAACTGCGGAGTTAGTTCGTCGAAACGTCATTGCGAGCGACAGCGAAGCAATCCAGCCATGGATTGCCGCGTCGCCTAACGGCTCCTCGCAATGGCGGAGGGATTATGCGTGCTGTCCTGGTTGCAATTGTATTTCTGACCGTCTCCTGGGCTGCTGCAGCCCAGCAGCCTAGCGCGCCGCCTGCTCATCCTTGTGCCGATCCCGAGTATCACCGCCTCGACTTCTGGGTGGGTCGCTGGGACGTCTATCCGACCGGAACCGACAAGCTGGTCGCACACAGTCTGATCGAGAAGGTTTATGGGTGCGGGATCCGCGAGAATTGGATGCCGCTAAACAACCAGCCCGGCGGAAGCCTAAGCATCTACGTCCCAGGCGAGAAGCACTGGGAACAGTTTTGGATCGATTCCAGCGGAAGCCGCGCCTTCTTCACCGGCGGCTGGGACGGCAACGCGATGGTGATCACGGGTGAGTCGGGCGGCCCGCTGGTCCGGATGAGCTACCGCAAGAACGGCGACGGGTCGGTGCGTCAGTTCGGCGAACAATCGACCGACAAAGGCCAGACGTGGAAGCCCAACTTCGATTTCACGTATCGGCCCGCAGTAGCCGGAAAGTGATTTTCGCCCTCGTGCTGGCCATATCGCCCGTGGCCGCACCAGCGGTAACGGGCTCCGCATGCCGCGCAACGGAAGTCGCGCGCAATCTCGACTTCTGGATTGGCGATTGGGATGTGTATGTGGGCAAGGACCTTGCCGGCCGCGACACCGTCGAGAGGGTCCTCGGTGGCTGCGCCGTAACCGAGCGCTGGGATGGCGGCCCCGGTGACCAAGGCATGAGCTTGTTCGCCTATGACGCTCGCAAGGATCTCTGGACGCAGACCTGGGTGACAAATGACAGCGGCCTTCCGGGCGGCATCAAGTTCAAGGTGCTCCGCGCGCATGCTCCCCGGACCACGACCTTCCAGGGTGAGATCGAGGGCAAGAGCGGCGCTGTTTATTACGACCGCACGATTCTCACTGCCATCCCCAGCGGCCGTGTCCACCAGGAGATTCAGGTGTCGCGGGATGGGGTGACGTGGCGGACGGGCTTCGACGCGATCTACGTGCCGCACGGTCAGAAGCTCTGACGGGCCGGAAGATCGGCAATTCTTGACCCATACGGCTGCGCTTCTATTGGCGGCGCATGCAGAAAATCTATCCCAATGCGGAAGCTGCGCTCGAAGGAGTGCTGTTTGACGGCATGACCATTGCGGCCGGGGGGTTCGGGCTGTGCGGAATCCCCGAGCGGCTGATCGACGCGATCCAGTCCTCGGGCGTCAAAGATCTCACCATCGCGTCGAACAATGCTGGGATCGACAACGAGGGGCTCGGGAAGCTCCTGAGGACCCGGCAGGTCAAGAAGATGATCTCGTCCTATGTCGGTGAGAATAAGGAGTTCGAGCGGCAGTATCTGGCGAAGGAGCTGGAGGTCGAGTTCTGCCCGCAAGGGACGCTGGCGGAGCGAATGCGGGCCGGCGGCGCAGGCATTCCGGGCTTTTACACAAAGACCGGCTACGGGACGCAGGTTGCCGAGGGGAAAGAGGTCAAAAGTTTCGACGGCGAGGAATATATCCTCGAACGGGGCATCCGCGCGGACTTGAGTGTCATCAAGGGATTCAAGGCGGACGAGAGCGGCAATCTCATCTTTCGCAAGACGTCGCGCAACTTCAACTTGCCGGCGGCGACCTGCGGAAAGGTCTGTGTCGCTGAAGTGGAGGAGATCGTGCCGGTCGGCTCGCTCGACCCTGACTGTATCCATCTACCGTCCATTTACGTGAACCGGCTGATCCTTGGCGCGCCATACGACAAGAAGATCGAGTTCCGCACCGTGCGGGAAAGGGAGACGGCGTAATGGCGACCCAAGTCGAAACCAAAGGCTGGACCCGCGACCAGATGGCGGCGCGGGCGGCGAAGGAGCTGCAGGACGGCTTCTACGTGAATCTCGGCATCGGCATTCCGACACTCGTCGCCAATCATGTGCCGACGGGAATGACGGTCACGCTGCAGAGTGAGAACGGGATGCTCGGCATTGGGCCATTCCCGTACGACGACGAGGTGGACCCTGACCTGATCAACGCCGGCAAGCAGACAATCAGCCAGCTGCCGCAATCGTCCTATTTCGACAGTGCACAAAGCTTCGCCATGATCCGCGGCGGACACATCGACCTCGCCGTGCTGGGCGGCATGGAGGTCAGCCAGAATGGCGACCTCGCCAACTGGATGGTCCCAGGCAAGATGATCAAAGGCATGGGCGGGGCGATGGACCTCGTCGCCGGGGTCAAGAAGATCATCGTCGTGATGGAGCATGTGTCGAAGGACGGCAGCCCCAAGTTCATCCCTGAATGCACGTTGCCGCTCACGGGCAAGAACGTGGTCGACATGATCATCACCGATCTGGCGGTGTTCCAGCGGTCGACGCATATGAGCCCGTTCAGGCTGGTCGAGCTCGCCCCTGGGGTGACACGCGAGGAAGTCCGCGAAAAAACGACGGCGGCCTACGAAGAATGACCTGGAAGCAGGCGCAGGAAACCGCATTGCTTGCGATGCTCCTTGCCGTCCTCCTGCTCCTCTACGCGCAGGTGGATTTCTACCTGCGGCACACGCACGGGTGAGCGCTTGAAGGCGCTGCTGTCGGAGGCGCCGGGCGGACCGGAAACACTCGTAATCCGGGATGTGCCGGAGCCTGTTGCTGGACCCCGCGAGTTGTTGGTGCGGGTGCGGGCCTGCTCGATGAACTTCCCGGACGTCCTCATCATCGAGGACAAGTATCAGCTGAAGCCGCCCCGGCCGTTCGCGCCCGGCGGAGAAATAGCGGGCGAAGTGATTGCGGTTGGCGAAGGGGTCACTGGTTGGTCGGCGGGCGACCGGATCATCGCCGCCCTAGGCTTTGGCGGACTGGTCGAGCAGGTGATCGTGCCTGCAAACCGCGCGATCCCACTGCCACCCGAGCGCAGCTTCGAGGAAGGCTCGGCGCTGCTGATGACCTACGCCACGGCCATTCATGCGCTCGTCGATCGCGGCAGGCTGCAGGCGGGCCAGAGCCTGCTGGTTCTCGGAGCTGCCGGCGGCGTCGGGATTGCCGCAGTCGAGATCGGCAAGGCGCTCGGCGCCAGGGTCATTGCGGCCGTGTCGTCGGAAGAAAAGGCCGCAGCCGCGAAAGACGCGGGGGCCGACGTCGCTCTCGTTTATCGGTCAGAGAACATCGATCCCAAGGCCTTGTCCCAACTGTTCAAGGACGCGGTCGGGCCGGCTGGCGCCGACGTGATTCTCGATCCAGTGGGCGGCGTTTATACTGAGGCCGCGCTCCGCAGCATCGCGTGGGAAGGGCGCTTCTTGGTCGTCGGCTTTCCGGCGGGCATCGCGAAGCTTCCGCTCAACCTGACCCTGCTAAAAAGCTGCGACGTTTGCGGGGTCTTCTGGGGCGCCTTCGTGGCGCGCGATCCGAAGC
The DNA here is from genome assembly GCA_019247755.1 of Sphingomonas sp. Taxonomy (GTDB): domain Bacteria; phylum Pseudomonadota; class Alphaproteobacteria; order Sphingomonadales; family Sphingomonadaceae; genus Sphingomicrobium. The sequence goes on along the minus strand of JAFBAM010000265.1, from coordinate 11,270 downwards.
GCAACGCTCAGCATGTCGAGCAGCTGTTTCGCTGGTGGGGCGAGGGGAAAATCGCGCCGAAGATCAGTGGCACCTATCCATTGGAGCGCGCCGCTGAGGCGATCGAGGCGCTCCGCGACCGCAAGGCGATCGGCAAGCTGGTCGTGACGCTTTGACGTTTGAGCGCTGGCGCGCCAGCCGCTCGGCGCGAGCAATATTCTGGGCCGCCGCCTGCTTCGCGTTTGTCATGGCGATCCTGCCGCATCCGCCCGAAGTGCCTGGCGAACCCAATGACAAGGTCCAGCACATCATTGCCTTTGCGACCCTCGCGGCCCTCGGCAGTTTCGCTTATCCGGCAACGGCTCTTCTCCAACTGCTGCTCCGGTTGTCGCTGTTCGGGGCGATGATCGAGGTCGTGCAGGCTATTCCTGCATTGCACCGCGACAGCGACGTCCTCGATTGGCTGGCCGATACGGCCGCGGTCCTCTTCGTGCTGCTTATCGTCCGATGGTGGCGTAGCCGAGGCTAGCGTTGCTTCGGGCGGCGCCGCACCCTATCTGCGCCGCAACTGCACAAGGGGAACGCATGACCCAGTTCGATGACCGTGAGCGCGCCTTCGAAGCCAAGTTTGCCCACGATGAGGAGATGCAATTCCGCATCTCGGCCCGCCGCAACCGCCTGCTCGGTGAGTGGGCCGCGCGCCAGATGGGACTGACCGAGGCGGAGGCCGAATCCTATGCCAAGGACGTCGTCCGCTCCGACTTCGAGGAGGCGGGCGAGCATGACGTCATCCGCAAGGTGCTGGGCGATCTTACGGCTGCCGGAGTCGATTGCGATGAGGACAAGGTGACCGAAGCGCTTCGCAACAAGGAGATCGAGGCGCGTCGGCAGATCATTGAGGCGTCGAACCAATAATGCCGATGGCGGCCCAAGAGATTGAGAAGCTCATCAGGGGGTCGATCCCTGATGCCGAAGTCACGATCCGCGACCTGGCCGGCGACGGGGACCATTATGCGGCGCGCGTCGTGAGCCGCAGCTTTGAAGGAATGAGCCGCATTAAGCAGCACCAGAAGGTCTATGCGGCGCTTGGGGGACGTGTTGGGGGTGAGCTTCACGCACTGCAGCTCGAAACCGCGGTGCCGAACGGAGAATGAGAAGTGAGTGACGCCCAAAACCGCATCGCCGACTTGGTGAAGCAGAACGACATCGTCCTTTTCATGAAGGGCACGGCGCTGTTCCCGCAGTGCGGCTTTTCGAGCCGCGCGGTTGCGATTCTCGATCGGCTTGAGGCAAAATATGAAACGGTCGATGTGCTGCAGGACCAGGAGATCCGCGCCGGCATCAAGGAATATTCGGACTGGCCGACGATCCCGCAGCTTTATGTGAAGGGCGAGTTTGTCGGCGGATCGGACATCATGATGGAGATGTTCGAGAGTGGCGAGCTTCAGGAGCTGCTGAAGACCGAAGCCTGAAAAGAGAGAAGGGGCGAAAACAGCTGGACCAGAGAACCGCTGCTTTCGCCCCTTCCTGGCGTGGAACCAAGTGGACGCGGATATAGTAGCAATCGGCGTGCCAATTCAGAAAAACGGCTGATTTTTGCGACTTTTTGCCGAATAGCCAATGCCTAGGACGACGAGTGCGTAAAATATTCCGACAGAATCACGTGCTCGTAACCGCAGTTGGCACTTTGCGGCCACTTACTGGTTTGGTGAGCCTGTGAGCCGGCACGATCCCGACATGGCCCGTCAGCTGGGGCCGAGGCTGTTCTGCGACCTGACCCAAAGTTGGTCGGACGTCGGCGGCGGTGTTCGCACGTACTTGCTTCACAAGCGACGGCACATCCTCGAACAGACGCCGCACAGCCATTTGATGATCATTCCTGGCACGCGCGATGAGGTGATCGAGGAAAAGCGGGCGATCACCGTCACGGTCGCGTCGCGCCATGTGCCGGGCAGTCCTCACTATCGGTTGATGCTCCGAAATGGCGCAGTGCGTTCCGCGCTCGAGCGTTTCCAGCCTGATCTCATCGAGTGCCAGGATGCGTACAACCTTCCTTGGGCCGCCATCGCACATCGGAAGCGCCATCCGGACGCAGCGTTGATCGCAGCGTATATGACGGATTTCCCGACGGTTTATGTCGAGCGACCCTTTTCAAAGGTGATCGGCAGCGCCGCCGCCAGTATCTGCGGCCGCATCTGCTACTCCTATTGCGGCGCGCTCTACCGTCGCTTCGACGCGACCTTTGCACTGAGCGAGAATGGCGGCGCCGCGAAATTGAGGTCGCTTGGTATCGACAATGTCGATGTGGTGCCGCTCGGGGTCGAAGTTGGCGAATTCGGGCCGTGGCGGCGCGATCCTTCCCTGAGGTGCCAACTTGGTCTCAGGGACGAGCAGCCGCTCCTCATTTATGTCGGGCGCCTTGATGGCGAGAAGAAGCCCGACGTCGTCGTTGAGGCATTTCGGCGGTTACCGGAGGGACTGGGTGCAAGGCTCGTCCTTTTGGGTGAGGGACCGCTGAGGGCCGACATAGCTGCGCTTGGCGATGAGAGGATTGTGATGCCCGGCTATGTGAAAAGCCGTGGAGAATTGGCTCGCTGGCTGGCGAGCGCCGACATCTACGCGTCCGGAATGGCCGATGAGACGTTCGGAGTTTCGATCATTGAGGCGCAGGCGTCGGGCTTACCGGTGGTTGGAGTCGCGGCGGGCGCGATGATCGACCGTGTGAGTAGGCAGACGGGGCGGCTTGGTCCCGTCGATGATGCCGAGGCCATGGCCGCGAACATTATGGCCGTCTTGTGTAGTGACCGCATGGCGATGGCGGCCGCCGCCCGCGCGCATGCCTTGCAGTTCTCTTGGGACAGCAGCATGGAAGCCCTGTTCGCGCGGGTTTATCCCTCGGCGTTCGAGCGTCGGCGACAAGGCCAGGTGGTGCTTTCAGGAAGTGCCGCTCTCGCCGCTTGACGGTCCAAAGCGGGTTCATTCGGGTGGGGCGACAGTTGGACGCATGAGGGGCAAGCTTCAGATCATCAGCGCCGTTGCCCTGGCCGTTTCGTCAGTGCTGGCGAGCGCAGCTCCGCAAGCGGCTGCGCCGACCGGAGCGGCCGGGACCGATGGCCTTGCCCAGGATTGCGAGGCGCACAGCTTCGAGACCGCGATCCGGCTTACCGGCGCCGACGGCAAGCCGCACGAGTCCAAGGTGCACATGTGCGGCACTAAGGGCCAGAGCGACGCCGATTGGGTTAGAACGCTCCAAGATGCGGTCAAGAAGACGGCGCTTAGCCCCCAGATGCCCGCAGCAGCGAAGGAGCAGATCATCGCCGCGGTGAATGCCGAGATCACGCGCCTGAGCATCCCAACGCTAAACCTTCCTGCCGGAACAGACATCGCCAAGTTGCCGAAGGCCGGCACTTCACCCGCGCAAGTTGCGCCCCTGTCGCGCGATTATGGCTCGCTTGGAGCGCTTCCTACTGCGACCAACGTCGAGCCCCCCCACGTGCTTGGGCCTGGAGCTACGATCGCTCCGGTGGCTCGCGTGACGATTCGCTGCGCTCTCCCCGGCGATGAGGGCCGACCGACCGAGTGCGACACCATCGACCGTGACACCGTCATGGTATTGCGAGCCGATGATGCTTACCCGCGCGGGGTAGAGTTGCGGTTCCTGCGGCACGGGGATTCGCGCGCCGAACTCGACTTGCCCGCTCTTAAGGAGGGCCAGATCGCGAGTCTTCGTCTACCGCCTGCGGTCTGCGCCGGCGTAGTGCGTAGCCGGGTGGAAATTCAGGCGCTCGGAGCGAACTCGCCGAGCGGCACGGTCGCAGGCCGCATCGGCGAATACGATCTCCGCTGCTAGCGTCCGCAGCGTCGGCATGGCAGACGCCGCAACCGTGGACGCCCGGTACGCCAAACTCGAGCAGTTGGAGCCCGGCATCGCACGGGTGCTCGCCCACAATCCCTCCGCTTTCACTTACTACGGCACACAGACCTACCTTATCGGTATGAGCGAGGTCGCGGTGATCGACCCGGGCCCTGATTTGCCTGAGCATATCGATGCCCTGGAGAAAGCCATCGGCGGACGGCCTGTCGCGGCGATCGTGTGCACGCATACGCATCGCGACCACAGTCCGGCGGCGAAGCCTTTGGCGGAGCGAACGGGTGCACCGATCATCGGCTGCGCGCCGCTCGCGCTGGAGACGGTCGGACCGCGCGCCGACGCTGCCTTCGACGGCGATTACGGACCCGATCGCGTGCTTGCGGACGGAGAGAATCTGGCGGTCGATGGCGAGCCGCTTATCGCGGTCGCGACACCTGGACATACGTCGAACCACCTGTGTTTCGCCTATCGCGGCGGCTTGTTCAGCGGCGATCATGTGATGGGCTGGTCCACCACTGTGGTCGTCCCGCCCGACGGCGACATGGCTGCTTACATGCGAAGCCTGGACAAACTGCGGCGGCGCGACGACCGCGTCTACTATCCAGCGCATGGGCCCGCGGTGACCAACCCGCAGCAATATGTGCGGCACCTCGTTGGCCATCGGATGCACCGTGAGAAGCAGATCCTGGCGTTGGTCGCTGAGAGGCCGAGAATCATTTCGGACATTGTCGCCAATGCCTATCCGGCGCTCGATCCGCGTCTCGTGCCCGCGGCCGGCGGCTCGGTCTATGCGCACTTGCTGGACCTGGAGCGGCGCGGGCTCGTTGAACAGCAGCAGGACATATGGAAAGCCGTCTGAACAAGCCGCTGGTGTTTGCGATGATTGCCATCGCGCTGGTCCTTGGTCTGTTGCTCGGTGTCACTACCGGCGTTGCTGATCGGATTTTCGGGGGTCCCAACCCCAAGACGATCGCCAGCGCGAGCCTGCAATCGATGCGAGCGGAGAACCGCCTGATCGCCTTCGTTGCTCGCTACGTCTCGGTAACTACCAGCGAGACGAGCCGATTTGGTTTTTCGTCGAAACGAACTTTGATCCTTCCTGGTGATGTCCGATATGAACTCGACCTGTCGAAACTGCAGCCCAACGACGTCCGTTGGGATCCTTCCACAAAGACGCTGAGCGTCAAGCTGCCAGAAGTCGAAATTGCCGGTCCCGACGTCGACCTTGCCAGCGCGCAGGAATATGGCGAAGGGGGGGTGCTGTCTGCCCTGACCAACGCCAGCGAGCAGCTCGATTCCGCCAACCGGGCGAAAGCGGTCACCGATCTTCGGAAGCAAGCCCAGGCGCAAGTGCCGATGCGGCTGGCTCACCAGGCCGCCCGCCTGGCCGTCGAGCGCAGCTTCGCGATGCCCCTGATCGCGGCCGGCTTCAAGGATGCGAAGGTGGTCGCGCGCTTCCCGACTGAGGGAACGGACGAAGCTTCCTATCTTGATCTCTCAACCCCATATGAGGAGGCGATCAAGGAAGCCGAGCGCAGGCGCGCTGCCGGGGGAACGAAGTGACGGTTCAGACCAACAGCCTCAAAGGACTAGACCTGCTCAGCGAGATCGAGCGGCTGAAGAGCGAGCGCAACGCGGTGATCCTCGCGCATTATTACCAGAAGCCGGAGATCCAGGATCTGGCGGACTTCGTCGGTGACAGCCTCGATCTGTCGCGCAAGGCCGCGGAGACCGACGCCGACGTGATCGCCTTCTGCGGCGTCCGGTTCATGGCCGAGACGGCGAAGATCCTGTCCCCCGAGAAAATCGTGGTCCTTCCCGACATGGACGCCGGCTGCTCCCTGGAGGACAGTTGCCCGCCCGACCAGTTCGCCGCCTTCCGCGCCGCGCACCCGGACCATATTGCGCTCACCTACATCAACTGCTCGGCGGCGGTGAAAGCGCTCTCCGATATTATCGTCACGAGCTCATCTGCCGACATCATCCTCAAGCAGATTCCGATGGACCAGAAGATCATCTTCGGTCCCGACCGGCATCTCGGCGGCTACCTGGCCAGGAAGACGGGCCGTGACATGTTGCTGTGGCCCGGCATCTGCATCGTCCACCAGGCCTTCAGCGAGACTGAGCTCCTGAAGCTCAAGGCCGAGCATCCCGGCGCTCCAGTGGCGGCGCACCCCGAATGTCCGCCGCACATCATCGACCATGCCGACCACGTGGGGAGTACGAAGTCGATACTTGATTTCGCGCTGAACTCGCCAGCCGGGACGATCCTCGTGGCGACCGAGCCGCACATCATCCACCAGATGGAGAAGGCGGCGCCGAACAAGACCTTCATCGGAGTTCCGGGCGGCGACGGAAACTGCAATTGCAACATGTGCCCGTACATGGCGCTCAACACGCTTGAGAAACTCTATGTTGCGCTTCGCGACTTAGAGCCCCGGATTGAGTTGTCAGCGGAAGTCATGGGACGTGCGCGTGTTCCGCTAGAGCGGATGCTTGAGATGGCTGGCCGGACGGTTGGGCAGGGCGACGTCGGCAAACCCATCATCGATCATCCCGAGGAGATCGATCCGGCGATCAGCGGAGACTAGCTGCCCGCTAGCGCAGCCAAAACCATAAAGTCGCGAGCATCATTCCAAGATTGAGGTACGCTGTCGAAGCGAATCCGAAGGCGCGGTGGACAGGCTTGATGCGGTAGCCGACCCAGAACGCGATCCGCATGATCACGAAGGTAATCGCGACCGCTGCCACAATGCTCATGCGGGCAAGCGGTAAACTCACCGAGAGCGCCAAGATTCCGACCATGAACAGCAAGAACTGTTGGGTAGTATTATCGGCGACCCGCCCGTCGACGACCATCTTCTGGCTTTCCTTGCCGAGCGTTGGATCGATGGCCTCGCTAGCAAAGCGCGCGTTCCCCACGGCCACAATCATGGTGAAGAAAACGAGCGCCGGGAGTACCGCCCAATGCAGGGCATAAGCGAGGCGATCTGCGGCTGCGTCTGCAATCGCCGGTGAAGGAATGACTTTCGAGAGGCCCCAAATTAGCAAGAGCATCGTAAGCGTACCGCTCGATGCTCCGATGGCGACGGCCCGTTGATCCTTGGTCATGCTTGTTCCCCTGAGGTCCGCATTTACTCGTTGCGGAGCCACAACGGAACAGTAACGGCCGTTTGCCGTTAGTGACGAATACCAAACCTTACCGAGCGTCTCTACGGGCGCACGGCCTATCGTTACCGAGGATGTCTGACAGATACGGGCAAGAAATCCTCGTTAGTATGGCGATCCGGAAAACGAGAGAGTGAGATTGACACTATGAAAAATCTGATGAAGATCCTGACTGCAGCTTCCGTCGTGGCGACCAGTGGCGTCCCGATCGCTGCGCCAGCCTCGGCGCATTCCACTTATTATGCTCATCATCACCGCTATCACGGCCGCACATACTATGCGCGTAAGTACTGCCGCCATTCGTCGGCTGCGACGGGCAAGGTGGTCGGCGGCGTGACCGGCGCGGTAGTTGGCAGCAAGGTTCTCGGCGGCGGGTTGCTCGGTGCGGCGGCTGGAGCGGTCGGCGGCGTCGTGGCTGGAGGTGCAATCGACCGCAGCATGACGGCGAAGCGTCGCTGCTACTACCGCTAGAGACTGGGCGGGCGCAGTCGTGCCCGCTTACGTTTCCCATCGATCAATCGCTCGGGCGCGGGAGCGCATCTACGCGCTCGCCGCGGTCGCCGCCGTCCAAGCCGTTTTGGCAATCATTCTGCTGCGCGGGCTGAGGGTCGACCTCACGCATCCTTCGGACGCGGTGGAGAAGCTGATCGCAATCACCCTCGACAAGCCGCCTCCGCCGACGCCGATTCAGCGCGTCATCGAGCGGTGGCAAGATTCAGCGCCCAAGACCGAGCCGGAAAAGCTCGGCGGTTCGCCCGGTCTGCAACCAACGCATGCTCCGCCTTCAGTAACGCCCATCGTTGCAATTCAACCGTCCGCTGCTCCCTCCGGCGGTGGGACCGGGACCGGGCCCGCCGTTGGCGCTGGGGCCGGGGGAGGGGCTGGTGGCAACGGCTATGGCGATGGAGAGGGAGGAACGGAGCTCGAGCAGATCGCTGGTGAGATCACGCCTCGCGACTATCCACGCCACCTCCGTGACGCCGGAATCGGCGGCGTCGTGGGCGTGCTGTTCAGGGTCGAACCGACCGGCCTCGTCAGCCGCTGCTCAATCACCCAAACGAGCGGGGTGCCGGAGCTCGATGCGCTGACTTGCCGACTGATCGTGCAGCGATTCCGCTACCGCCCCAGCGCTGACCGGTACGGCCGTCCGATCGCCGACAATGTCGAAGGCGATCACGAGTGGATTCCGCACGGTCATTAGCCGCGGCTGGTCACCTCGCCCTCGATCGTTCGAGTGCCGGGATGGTGCTTGTCCAGGTGGCGCTTGATCATCCGCAAGTTGCGGGTGTTCGACCGGAAGAAGAAGTCCGGGATTGCGCCGATCCAAGGAATCAATCCAAGCGCGAAGTCGAACCCGACATTTCCCGCCATCCGGGCCATCTGCGTCTTCGACATGCCAAGGTTCTTCGCTTCCCAAACGATGTAGGCGCCAAGGGCCGCTGCCGCGATGTCCCCAACGCCGGGGACGAGGTCCAGGATGACGTCGAGGCCGATCGGCTTGTTGATGCCCGGCAAGACAAACATTCGCTCCAGCAGTTTTTCCATCGCGTCCACGCGCTGGCGCACCGACTGGGGGTCGGTGCGGACACTGGGAAATGGCAGCTTCTCGTCCTTCGGAATCGCCATGCCTAGTCCTTGCCGGGCTGTTGTCCGAGGTCTGTGAGCGTGTGACGGGCGTAACGGTTCCCGGCGAAGCCCTGGACGCGTGCGGAGACCAATGACCATCGCACGGGAGCGGCGATAGGAATGAACAACTGGCCTTCGTCGATGAGGCCTGCGGCCTGGGCGAGCAACGCGTAGCGCTGGGCCGCGACCGGGGTTTCTCGCGCGGCGTCCATGAGTTCGTCAGCTTTTGCATCGCAGACCGCAACCGCGTCGCACCGAAAGCGCCGAACGAACCACGCGGGCGAAGAGGAAGGCGCGACTTCGTCAATCAGTACGAAGTCGGCGGTTGCACCGTTCGGCGCGCGTTCGACACTCAAGCCGATGGCCCCCCAGTCGCGCTGCAGTTCCCGAAATAGGATGTCGCTACCCGGCCCTTCCGGAAGTGCGAGGCGGATGACCGGCTTGGTCTTGCCAAGCTGCTTTTGCAGCTGCGCCTTGAGCGTGGAAAGGCGATCGCTGAGCGGAGTGCCGAACCACGCCGGTACGGCGGGCGTTGGCAAGCCATCGAGACCAGGCTCCAGCAATGTCGCACGCGCGGCGAGGCCGGGCACGCCTAGCGTTCCTACGTAATTGGCGCGGTCAATGGCTTGGCCCAGCACGTACCTGAGCTTCGGGTTATCAAAGCTCTTACCGGTTCGTGTCGGCACTAGTCCAAAGAGGCCCGAAGCCGGATCGAAGCGAAGCGTCCCCCTTGGTAGCTTCGCCCGTTGCGCAAGCGGCAGATCAATGAAGGTGCCGCCAAGCACTAGGTCCGCCTTGTCGTTCGCAAATTCGGCAATGGCGTCCGCGGCTGATGCTCCCGAGAGAAGGACTTCTTCTTTCTGTTTCTCGTCCTCGTCGCTGCCTTCAACCTCGCGCTCAAGCCGAAGCTCGCGGCCCGCGCGGGTACTGGGCTTCATTGTAAAGGGCCCAGTTCCGTCGCGGTCACGAAGGATCGAGAGCTCTGGCTGGGCGAGCAGCGAAAGCAGGTTTGGCCGCGGTGCAACCAGCTGGATCTCGATGACTCGATCGGTCATCGCGATAACGTCCTCCACCGCGCCCAGGGAATCCTTCATCGAGTTGCGACTTCGCTCAGCGAGTTGTCGCTTGAGCAGCTTCGCGACTTGCGTCGCCGTGACCTTGTTGCCGTCGGGCCATCGTGCGGAGGTCAGCCGGAAAATGTAGCTGAGACCGTCGTCACTGACGTTCCACCGCTCCGCCAGTCCGCCCACGATATTCCCACTTGCGTCAAAGCGGACGAGGCCCTGAGCGACATTCTGGAGCAGAAGCGCGTCTTCGGGCGGAAGCGGTCCTAGCGCCGGATCGCGAACTTTCGGCTCGCCGCCAATCACGACTGTACTCATTGCGCCTTCGGGCTGCTGGCGGCATGCTTCAGGGACCAGCATGATCGCCGGGATCAGCAGCAGGAGAAGCTGGCGCCGCATGGTCGCTCGTTTACCCGCAACGCTCTATTCAGCAAGCATCTGGATATCTCGTCCAAGCTGTATTACTGAACTAAATCACTTTGAGCGAGCCCGGCGAGTAAGATGAGAGTAGCCGAGAAGGACGAAATCTGGACTCGCGACGGTGTGCCGGTCGAAGAGCTGCCCAATCCGCTTGGAAATGGCGCAGGGTTCCCGAGCGATGAGCAGGAACCGCCGCCCCGCAAGCGTCGGCGGTGGCCGATCGTAGTCTATTCTATCGCTGGCCTCATATTCGTGACGATAGTTTGGCTCGTCATCACCGCCCCATTGTCGCGAGCTCTCGAGCCGCTCGCGGACCCGGCGCTGCTCCTTCTGAGCGATGACGGCCGACCGATTGCCCTGCGGGGGGCAATCAAGGAAGCGCCCGTCGACGTCGCCAAGCTCAATCCGCAGACGCCCGCTGCGTTCGTTGCGATCGAGGACCGGCGTTTTTACAGCCATTGGGGAATCGACCCTCGCGGCATAGGTCGTGCGCTGCTAGCTGACCTTCGAGGAGGCGGCGTGCGCCAGGGCGGTAGCACGATCACTCAGCAGCTCGCCAAGACCAGCTTCCTGTCGGGCGACCGAACCATCAAGCGCAAGGCGCAAGAGGTGATCATCGCCTTCTGGCTCGAGGCTTGGCTAACGAAGCAGGAGATCCTGTCGCGCTACCTCTCTAGCGTTTATTTTGGCGACGGCGTTTATGGGCTGCGCGCCGCGTCGCATCATTATTTCCACCGTGATCCGGAGAACCTGTCGCTCGCCCAGTCGGCGATGCTCGCCGGCCTGGTGCAGGCACCCTCGCGGCTCGCTCCTACGCAGCATCTGGCAGCCGCCCAGAGACGCAGCCGGCTCGTTCTCAAGGCAATGGCGGACACCGGTGTGGTCAGCGCTCAGCGCGCTAACTCAATTTCGCTTGCGCGCCCGGTTTCCCAAGAGGCGAAGCTGCCGGCCGGTACTTATTTCGCCGACTGGGTCGCGCCTTCCGCGGCTCAAGCGTTCGAATCCGACTTCGGGCAGGTGAAGGTCGAAACCACGCTCGACAGTAATCTCCAACGACTCGCCGTGCGGGCGATTAGCCGGGCGCAAATTGGCGATGCCCAGGCGGCGCTCGTCGCGATGCGGCCTGACGGCCGGGTCGTCGC
>JAFBAM010000174.1 GCA_019247755.1 Sphingomonas sp. | reverse complement strand
ACCCCGGCAATATCGGCCGCGACGAGCGGGTCGTAATAACGCGTCGCGATCTTCAACCGCTTCAGGATCGTCTCGCAGAACTTCCGCGTCGGCCCATAGACATTGTCGGGGACCAGCAGCTCATCGCCCGGCGAAAGCAGCGTCAGCAGCGGCGTGGTTATCGCGGCGAGGCCCGTCGGATACAGTACCGTCCCCGCGGCGCCGGGCTCGAGTGAGGTCAGCGCCTCCGACAGCGCCCAGTGCGTCGCGGTACCCTGAAGGCCGTAGCGATAGCTCCCGAGCGCCGGGCGGCTCCCGTGAATTTCATCCACACTGTCGAAAAGCACCGTCGAAGCGCGCTCGACCGGCACGTTGACCAGGCGGCCGCGCCATTCCTTGCGGCGCCCGCCTTCGACAAGCGTCGTGGATTGGCCATGTTTCCGCTTGCTCATGCTCGCGTCACCGGCAAGCTGAGCGGCTCGAGCCTAGAACCCGGCGCGGTCGTCCGTCGTCGAGTAGGGCTGTTCCTGTACGCTCGTGTCGATGTCGGCCATCTTGTAGAACAGGCAACGGGCCGCGAGGCCGCTGAGCACCAGGTAAACGCCGAGCACCGCCATGATGATGGTCGCGATGCCGGGGAGGACCTGGAGATAGGCAAGCAGGCCGAGCCCAAGCCCGACGACGATCCGAACTACCCGATCTTCCGGTCCCACATTCCTGGCCATTGCCGCATACCCCTTTGAAAGCGCGTTGCTCAGTTGCGGCTCCTAATAATCCGAAACCCACATGAAGCAAACCGCGTCTTCAGCGCGAATCCGGAAAATCGAGGCGCGAGTTCAGCAAACGCAAACGCCCGGATCGACCAGCGATCCGGGCGCCCTGCGTGACGATTGCTCGTCAGCCCCCTTGGATGTTGTGCGGCGAGCGTCCCCAGTCGCCTGCCGCGTCCCGAACCCGACCCAAGGGCCAGTGCGTCCGGACGACACGTGCCTAAGCCCGCTGGCCCGACTTTGTCACGGCAGTAATCGCGTCGCCGTGCCATTTGTGCCGCCGCTGTGTCGGTGCGGCCACAGCCGTTGCCGCGGTTGCCAGCCTTAAGTGCGCCCCGTAGAGCGCGGCCCCATGCGTTGGTCCCGTGCCTTTCTTCCCGTGCTCAAGGAAAGTCCTTCAGACGCCCAGATCGTCAGTCACAAGCTGATGCTGCGTGCGGGACTCGTGCGGCAAACCGCCGCCGGCATCTATGCCTGGCTGCCGCTGGGCTTTCGCGTCCTGAAGAGGATCGAGCAGATCGTCCGCGAAGAGCAGGACCGCTCGGGTGCGCAGGAAATGCTGATGCCGACGCTCCAGTCGGCGGACCTCTGGCGCGAGAGCGGACGCTACGATGCGTACGGACCCGAGATGCTGCGCATCAAAGACCGGCACGATCGCGAGATGCTCTATGGCCCCACCAACGAAGAGATGATCACCATGCTCTTCCGCGACGAGGTGAAGAGCTACCGCGATCTCCCGCGAACCCTCTACCACATCCAGTGGAAATTCCGGGACGAGGTCCGGCCCCGGTTCGGCGTGATGCGCGGCCGCGAGTTCCTGATGAAGGACGCCTACAGCTTCGACCTCGACGAAGCCGGCGCGCGCCAGAGTTATTACACGCAGATGCTGGCCTATCTCCGCACGTTCCAGCGGCTGGGCATTCAGGCGGTACCGATGAAAGCCGCTTCAGGGCCGATCGGCGGCGACCTCAGCCACGAGTTCATCGTGCTTGCCCCAACTGGCGAGAGCGAGGTCTTTTACGACGCTGCCTACGAAAGCTTCGACTGGAGCCAGGCTGACCTGCGCTACGGCGACGAAACCGGGCTTCAGGGCCTCTTCGATCGAGTCAATTCCACTTATGCCGCCACCGACGAGACCCATGACGAGGCGCGATGGAACCGGCTCGCCGCGGACAAGCAGCGGACCGGCCGTGGCATCGAGGTCGGACACATCTTCTATTTCGGCGACAAATATTCTGCTGCGATGGGCCTGAAGGTTTCCGGCCCCGACGGAACGCCGGTCACACCGATGATGGGCAGCTACGGCGTCGGTGTATCCCGCCTCGTCGGCGCAATCATCGAGGCCAGCCACGACGAAGCCGGCATCATCTGGCCGGAAGCGGTTGCGCCGTGGATCGTCGGTCTCGTCAACATGCGCCATGACGATCCGGCCTGCGTATCGGTCGCAGATAACCTCTACGAGCAACTGCGCGGGACAGGCGTGGAAACTCTCTACGACGACCGGGACGAACGCGGTGGCGTCAAGCTCGGGTCGATGGACCTGATCGGTCTGCCATGGCAGGTCATCATTGGCCCGCGCGGGATGGCATCCGGCACCGTAGAGTTAAAGCGCCGTTCAACGGGGGAGCGCGAAGAGCTTAGCCTCGAATCCGCGCTTGCGAGGTTAGTCGGCGGATGAGTGGTTCGCCTCTGGCAGCATCCAAATGCATGGAGTTGTTCGAACTGCTTCGGAATCAACCCTACTTTGCTGGCTTGGCACGTGCGACTGCGCTGGCTGCTGAGAGCGATCTCGCCAAGGCTGCTCCGATCTATCAGAGCTTAGACTGGTGGGGCGGCTCCGGCTCGCTTGCTGACAGTGCTGGGGCTGATCTGCCGAGAATTCAGAAGAAGCAGCTGCTGGCATTGATCGCCGATATCCGTGACATCTTTCATGATGCCGGGATCGACTATGATCGAGCTGACATGTGGGCGGACACGTTTCGGTCATGGTTGCGCGACGGCGTCTTCGATCAGGAGCCGTCATGATCCTCAACCGCGCGGAGCGGATGCTCGCCCGCCGCTACCTGCTTCCCGGCAAGGGCGAAGGCTTCATCTTCCTGGTCGCGAGCATCAGCCTCGTTGCCGTCGCGCTCG
>JAFBAM010000168.1 GCA_019247755.1 Sphingomonas sp. | reverse complement strand
GACCGCGATCCGACCAAGGTTGACGCGCAATCGCTCGCAAAAACGCAGGTTTTGGAGACCTGGGTGGCCGGAAAGCGCGTCTTCAGCGCTTCACCTTCTCCGCCCGCTCGATGAGCATCGCGGGTGTCAGCACCTGCGGCAGTTCCTCAGGCTGTCTCAGCGGCGCATACCAGAGGTAGAGCGGGACACCGGCACGACCGCGGCTTTCAAGAAAGCGCGTGATCGCCGGATCGCCGTTGGTCCAGTCACCGGCAAGGACCTCGACCCCGGCCTTTCTGAATGCGTCGCGGACTTCGCTGCGGTCGATCGCCGCCGCCTCATTCACCTTACACGTCAGGCACCAGTCGGCGGTGAAATAGACGAACACCGGCTTGCCCTGCTGAAGGTCGTTAGCAACCGTCGCTTCACTCCAGGCCTCGGCATTCGTTACGCGCTGGACCGTTGCCCGCTGCGGCATCAACCACAGGCCCGCAGCGGCTAGGAGGACGCCCGCGAGTGCCCCGCCCCAGGCACCCGCTTTGCCGCGCCGCTGCAGGCGGCCAGCCTCAAAAGCAGCAAACAGCAGCCCGAGGCTCAGCACCACGCCGATCAGGAGGCCCTGTTCGCCGGCCTGACGATTGAGGAGCCACAGAGCCGCGACGGCACTCGCCGCCATCGGGATTGCGAGGAAGCGCTTGAGCTTGTCCATCCAGCGGCCGGGCTTGGGTAGCCTAGTTCGCAAGGCCGGGACGAAGGCAACGAACACGAACGGCAGCGCCAGGCCAAGTCCCAATGCGGCGAACACCGCTACCGATCCTGCCGGCGGCAGGAGCAACGCGGTTCCGAGCGCCGCGCCCAGGAACGGGCCGGCGCATGGCGTTGCGACGAAGGCCGCCAGCGCGCCTGTGCCGAAGCTGCCGGCCGGCTGCGCGGCGCCGCCGAGCACCGGAAGCTCGAACAGGCCGAGCAGGTTTGCCGTGATCGCAACCGCGAGGAGCAGGAGAAGCATGATCGTGCGCGGGTCCTGCAGCTGGAATGCCCAGCCCGCCTCCGCTCCGGCAGCGCGAATGGCCAGCAGGACTGCCCCAAGCGCTCCGGTTCCGACAATGGCTCCCGCGGCATAAGCGATCGCGTCCGATCGCGCCTCGCGCGCTCCCTCGCCGACCTTGGAAATGTGCAACGCTTTCAGCGCGAGGATCGGAAACACGCACGGCATGAGGTTGAGCAGCATCCCACCGGCGATTGCGCCGAGGACCGCAAGCAGAACCGCTTGCCAGCCTAGCCCTCCACCGATGGCCGTTCCGCCCTCTGGGACGGTGCCCGGGACTGCATGGAATTCAAGGCCGCGCCCATCGGCGGTCGCGAGCACGCCCGCGAAGTCTGTTGGCGCCTTTTTCAACGCCAATTCGGCGGTCACCCAGTCGCCCGAGCGGCGAAAAGATTGCGCGGCTTCGTAATCGACGACGCCGTCGTTGATCGGGAACAGGTACGGTTCATGTACGTCGACGCTCGCCGGAATGGGAATGGCGACGCGCAGCTTGTCGCCGGCGATTGCGAAATGCCCGACCGTCGCCAGCGGCTGAGCGAGTTGCTGCCTCCATGCATCGAACTGTACGCGCTGTGGAGTTCCGCTGCCCACGGGCAGCTCGAGCGCCAGCTGCCCCTGCTCCGGAACACAGATCTTATCGGTGCACGCCAGCCAACGCGCATCCGCGCGGACCGGGATGATTCCCGTCGCATCCGCCGGGACCTTAAGCCGCACCAGCACCGCATAGTCGCGCTCGAAAACGTAATTCATCAGCCCGGCGACAGTCAGGCGCGTCGGGACGGGATATCGCAGCGGACCGGTCGAAAAGCCTTTCGGCAGCTGCCATTTGACCTCCATTGGGAAGCCGGCATCGCCAGGATTTTGCCAGTAGCCGTGCCACCCCGACGCGGGCCGCATATGGATCGCGAGCTCGACCTCGCCGCCTGCCGGTGCGGGGCCTTCCGCGACCAGCTGCGGCTCGATCCCGCGCGCTGCAAGCACGACCGGCCAGAGGATCAGGAGGAGGAGGAGCAGGACCTTCCGCATGCGCACGCGGGGCTAGAGGCTCATCGCCGTAACGTCGAGGCTTGAACCATTCGGACCGGTTAGCGGCACTAGTGGAAACAGAGTATAGGCTCGTTCGAGCGAAAGGGGACGTTTCATGCGCGCGATCGCTATCCGCACTGCAATCATTGGGCTGCTAGCCGTCATTCCTGCTTCAAGCTTCGCGATGAGCGGTGCACCGAGCGGAAGCACGCCTAGCACGACCGCGCCGGACTTCGACGCGGCGGCTGAGTATCGCAAGGGAATGGATGCGCTGAAGGCAGGCGAATATACCGCGGCCAAGAGCTCGTTTGCGCGCGTCCTCGGCGTCGCACCTAACGACGCAAACACGAACTTCCTCGCCGGCATGGCAGACGCCGGGCTCAACGACTACAAGGCCGCGGCCAAGCATTATGAGAAGGCTGTCCGGCAGGACGGCAAGCTGATCGTCGCGCAGCAGGAGCTTGGCCTGACCTACGTCAAGCTCGGCGACACCGCGAAAGCCCAGGCAACGCTGACCAAGCTGCAGGGCATGAGCACTTCGTGCAACAGCACCTGCAAGGAAGCCGATCAGCTTGCCAAGGCGGTGTCGGCCGTGCAGGCCGCACTGGGCCAGCCGAGCGCCGCTGTGCTGACCACCAAGCCGTCGCTGTTGTTCGCGAGCGCCAAGGCCGGGGACACTGCGTACTTGCAGGCGGTTAGTCTCATCAACGAGCATCGCTACCAGGAAGCGATCGACGCGCTTCAGCGCGCTAAGGCGACCTTCGGTGCTCACCCTGACGTTCTCACATATCTCGGCTTCGCCAACCGCAAGCTGCGCCGTTACGATGTGGCGGAAAG
>JAFBAM010000049.1 GCA_019247755.1 Sphingomonas sp. | reverse complement strand
GCGAGGCGGTGCACATGCTGGAGCGTCAGGGCCTGAAATTCGGTCCCGACACCAACGCCACCACCCTGCCCGACGAGACGGTGTTCATGTTCAACTTCCCCAAGGGGGACGCGACTGCGGTCGACACCGGCCTCAAGATGTTTCGTGAGACGGCCGAGCGCCTCAACCTGTCCCAGTCTGCGATCGATGCCGAGAAGGGCGTGATCCTGTCGGAGGAGAGAGTCCGCGACACCGTCCAGTTCCGGATGGTCAAGGCCACGCTGGCGTCGATCCTGGAAGGGACCCGGCTGAACAGCCGCTGGCCGATCGGCACCATCGACACGATCAAAGCAGCTACCCACGACAAGATGGAGCGGTTCTATCGGGCCAACTACAGGCCCGACAACGCGACCATCGTCGTCGTCGGCAACGTCGATCCCGCTGCGATCGAAGCCAAGATCAGGGCGGCGTTCGCCGACTGGAAGGCCGCCGCGCCGGCCGACAATGTCGACCTCGGCACTCCTGCTCCGAAAAAGGCGACCGCCGAGTTCAACGCCGTCGGCGCTCCCGACCAGATCAGCCTGAACTGGGTCAGCGCCGCCGACCGGCGGGCGGAGACCGAGGCCCTCGACCGCGAAATCCTGGTCAAGCGCGTCGGGCTGATGGTGTTGAACCAGCGGCTCGCCGACCGCGCGATGAAGCCCGGCAGCCCCTTTGTCGGCGCACAAGGGTCCTCCATCCGTTCGCTGCTCCACTCCGGTTCAGTGACTTCGCTCAACCTGTCCTCAACGCCCGAGAAATGGCGCGAGGCGCTCGACGCGGTCAGCGTCGAGCAGCGCATGCTTCTGCGTGACGGCGTCCAGCCGGGTGAGCTTCAGCGCGCGATCACCACCATCCGGACCGCTGTTCAGGCCCAGGCCGCTTCGGCTGCAACCCGCACCTCTACCTCAATCGCCGATGCGATCGTCAAGACGGTCAATGAGGACGAGCTGTACACCAGCGACGCGCAGGATGTCGCCCTGCTAATGCCCATGCTCGACCGGGTCACCAAGGCGGAGGTCGACGCGTCATTGCGGACCATGTTCGCGGGCAAGCCGGTACTTTTCCGCTCCTCCTCGCTGTCGACTGCGGCTGGCGAGACGGTGCTCGCCTCGGCGCTTGCCGACGCTTACTCCAGCCCGCTCGGGGCCGAGGTCAAGGAAGAGACCATCGCCTGGCCCTACACTAGCTTCGGCAAATCGAGCGCGATCGTCTCCCAGACCGTCGATGCGAAACTGGGCACCACCACGGTGAAGTTCGCCAACGGGACGCGCCTGATCGTCAAGCCGACGAACTTCGAGAAGCAGAAGATCCAGGTCGCCGTGTCGGTCGGCAACGGCCGCGCCGGCGTGTCGCCCGACTATGCGAAGAAATTGTGGGAGGCGCAGTTCTACCCGCTCGCCGGGACCGGCAAGCTCTCGCTAAGCGACATCACGCAATGGGCCCAGACGTCGGGCAAGGTCGCAACCGTCAGCTTCGAGGCCGGCGCACGCGCGTTCATCCTTCGCGGCAGCACCCGCCCCGCCGATCTCATGTCGCAGATGCAGCTGCTCGCCGCCTACACGCGCGACCCGGGCTTCCGCAGCGAGGCGTTCGAGAAAGCGAAATCGGTGGGCCCGATGCTCGGCGGCCAGATCGAGGCCAATGCCGGCGCGGTCTTCGCGCGTGGCTCGCAGGCGCTGATGGTCGGCAACGACCCGCGCTTCCGTGCGCTGCCCAATTATGCCGACGTGCTGAGCGTCAATTCGGGCGACTTGTCCGAGCTGCTAAGGAGCCAGCTCGCAACCCAGGCCGACATCGTCATGGTCGGTGACGTGACGGTCGCGGACGCGATCAAGGCGACCGAGGCGACCTTCGGCTCGGGGCCAGCCCTGAACCCGGCAGTCGAGGCGCCGACAAGCGTCACGGTCCAGCCCGCCAAGGCGCCTGCGACCTTCTTCCATAAGGGACGGGCCGACCAGGCTTTCTACGGCGAATATTTTCTCCTGCCGGACTATTTCAGCGATCCGAAGACGGCCAACGCCGCCGACGTCGCCGCCTCGATCCTGCAGGCGCGCCTCGTCGACACGGTCCGCGAGAAGCTCGGCCTCACTTATTCGCCGAATGTCGATGCCGCGGCGTCGCTAGAGCTCAAGGGCGAAGGCTATCTCGCGGCGGGTATTGAGACCCCTCCAGCCAATTTCGCCACGTTCCACGCGTTGCTAGCCGACCAGCTCAAGGACCTCGCTGCCAAGCCGGTGAGCGCCGATGAGCTTGCCCGCGCCAAGCAGCCGTTGATTGAAGGGCAGCGCAAGAAGCTCGAGAACAATGGCTACTGGCTCGCCAAACTCACTCAGGTGACGCGCGAGCCGCGGGTGCGCGACCAGGTGCTGGGTGAAGTCGATGCGATCACCGCGGTCACCGCAGCGGACGTGCAGTCGGTGATCGCCAAGTTTGCTGCCGGCAAGGAGCCGATAGTCGCCATTTCGCAGGCGCAGGCGCAGCAGACGCCGGCCGCTCCGGCCGCCGCCGCTGCAACCGGAGCCAAAGCTAGGGATTGATGGCCTTGATCCGAACAGGACCAAGGGTCGAACAGGAGCCATCGGCGCAGGTCTGATCGAACCAGACCTCGCCGTCGCCGATCATCGCCCCTTGGTCGCGCACGAATAGTTCACCCGCCTTCTGGGCGAGGATCGCCCGTCTCACCTTGGCCGTGAAGATGCGGTCGAAATCCCTGCTGACCGACGCCGCGTCGCGATAGATCCGCGCGCGACTACCGTTCACGCGCAGCGGGTAGTTGATCAACCCAAGGATCGCCGCCCGGTCATCCGCCCTGACGGCCGTCTGCAGCCGCGCCAGGAAGGCGGGATAGCCCGCCTCCTTCGCCTTGGCGTTGGTCGTATTGGCGCCGCTCAGCGACCTGCCGGTATCGCGGACCGGCCGACGCTCGAATGCGGAGACCCCCGGTGTCCGGATCACAGTCCCGGTGACGACAAGCTCCTGTGAATCGGTCGCTTGGTCGGCCTGTCGTTCGGCCTTCGCGACTTCGTTCGCAGGTGCCGGCGGTGGAGGTGGCGGAGGAGGAGGAGGTGCCGCGGCAAGCGCCGGTGCCTGAACTGGTGCGGCCGGCACCTCGGCGAGCGCGGCTGGCACATCGCCCGCTGCCGGTTCGAACCCGCCACGATTCTTCCGGAGCGGTGCATTGCCGTTGACGCTTACGGGCGACGCCGGCGTCGGTTCGGCCTGCGCCATCACCGAAGCTTGTTTCGGAGCTGGTTTAGCCCGCCCCTCGGTCGTCGTTGGAGCGCTTTCGAATGCCGGCGGCTGGTTGCGGAGCCCGATCATCGCGGCCGGAACGCCGACGACCAGCAATGTCAGTGCCGACAAAGCAACGCCAAGCTGCGTACGATGCGTACGCACCCACGGCCTAGCTGCGGGACTCGCTACCGGCTCCTCAATGCCGTCGAACTTTCGCAGCGCCGTCTGGATTGCCGCGTCGCGGCCCGCCGGACGCGGTGGCGGGACATCGGGAAGCCCAATCTCGTCATTCTCCACCGCCATTTAGCGCGTTCCGTCCATCGCAATTG
>JAFBAM010000281.1 GCA_019247755.1 Sphingomonas sp. | reverse complement strand
ATAATAATCGAGTGCCTCGCGTGATTGGCGCTCGATGATCGTGATGAGCCGGTCTGCGCCGCCTAGCGGGCCACTCCACACCGGCGCGGCGGCAATTGCGACGACCAGGCCGGCGATGAGGCTGGTCCGGCGCTTGCGATAATATTCGGGAGGCACTGGTGGCGGCGGGGCAAGCTTGTCCTTCGTCGGCGGGAGCACCCGCCGAAAGCCGACGGCGCCGGCAATGATCCCGATGACCAGGCCCGCGGCGAGGATCGGCCCGAAGTAATTGATGAGCGTGTTCATGCGCTTTCCCGCGCAAGCTCGCGCCAACCGATGTCGCGCCGGTGGAATCCGTCCGCAAAGTCGATCTGGTCGAGCGCGCGATAGGCCCGTGCCCGCGCATTGGCGAAAGTCTCTGCGACTCCGGTGACGGCGAGCACGCGGCCGCCCTTGGCGACGAGACCCCGATCTCCGAGCGCAGTCCCTGCGTGGAAGACGGTGACTCCCTCGACCTGCTCGGCCGCCTCGATCTCGCGGATCAGGCCTCCGCTCGTCGGCGTGCCGGGGTAGCCCTGCGCGGCAACGACGACCGTCATGGCATGCTCACCGGTCAGTTGCGGCGGCTCGATCTCCGCGAGCCGCCCTTCGGCGACAGCATGCAACAGCTCGGCAAAGTCGCCGTCGATCAGCGGCATGATCGCCTCACACTCGGGGTCGCCGAAGCGGACGTTATATTCGATCAGCTTGGGTCCCTCGTCGGTCAGCATCAGTCCCGCATAAAGCACGCCGCTGAACGGCGTTCCGTTCCGCGCCATGGCTTCCGCGGTCGGCCGCACAATCTCATCCATGGCCTGAGCCCGCAGCTCATCCGAAAGCACGGGCGCAGGTGCGTAGGCACCCATGCCACCAGTATTGGGACCAGTGTCGCCCTCGCCGACGCGCTTGTGGTCCTGGGCCGAGGCGAGAAACAAAGCGGTCTCTCCGTCCACTAGGGCAAACAGGCTTGCCTCCTCGCCCTGCAAAAACTCCTCGATGACCATCGGCCCATCGCCAGCGGCTTCGATCGCCGCCTCGGCTTCGTCGCGTGTAATTGCGACCGTGACACCTTTGCCTGCAGCCAGCCCGTCCGCCTTGATCACTACGGGAATACCGAAATTGTCTAGCGCCGCGCGGGCCTCGCGGGCGGTATCGACCCGCTCGTAATCGGCAGTCGGGATGGCGTTTGCCCGGCACAGATCCTTGGTGAAACCCTTGGACCCTTCGAGTTGGGCGGCGGCTGCATTCGGTCCGAACACCGCGATGCCAGCCGCGCGCAAGGCATCCGCCACGCCTGCGACCAGCGGTGCCTCGGGTCCTACGACGACGAGATCGATGGTGTTGGTTCGCGCCGCTTCAACCACAGCCACCGGATCGCAAGGGTCGATCGCCAAGCACCCGGCCCAGCGCGCAATGCCGGGATTGCCGGGCGCGGCCAGCAGCTTGTCACAGCTCGGCGATTGCCTAAGCCGCCATGCGAGCGCATCTTCGCGTCCGCCCGACCCCAACAGCAGAATATTCATGGATCTCCCTGACGACACGCGCTCCGGCCTGTTAGCCAACGTCGCTCCCGGCGACAATTCGCCCGCGCTCACCGTCACCGAACTGTCGGGGGCGCTCAAGCGGACGATCGAGAATGCCTTCGGGCAGGTCCGCGTCCGCGGCGAGATCAGCGGGTTCAAGCGCCACGCGTCCGGCCACTGCTATTTCACCTTAAAGGACGAGAATGCCTGCATCGACGCGGTAATCTGGCGCACTAGCGCGGGAATGCTCGCCTTCCGGCCGGAGGATGGCGCAGAGGTCATCGCGACCGGCAAGCTCACCACTTATCCCGGCCGCTCCAAGTACCAGATCGTCATCGACCGGATGGAGTTGGCGGGCGAGGGGGCCTTGCTGGCGCTGCTCGAGAAACGGCGCAAGGCACTGGCCGCCGAAGGACTGTTCGATTCCAGTCGAAAGCGACGCCTGCCCTTCCTGCCGCGCGTCATCGGCGTGGTTACGTCTCCGACTGGCGCAGTGATCCGTGACATCATCCACCGGCTCGAGGACCGTTGTCCGACGCGCGTCATTGTCTGGCCGGTGCCGGTCCAGGGCGAGGGCGCCTCGGCCAAGATCGCCGCCGCGATCCGGGCCTTCTCCACGATCGAGCCCAAACCTGACCTGCTCATCGTCGCGAGGGGCGGCGGGTCGATCGAGGATTTGTGGCCGTTCAACGAGGAAGAGGTGGTCCGCGCTGCTGCTGAAAGCCCGGTCCCGCTCATCTCGGCGGTCGGCCACGAGACGGACACGACCCTGATCGACCACGCCGCCGACCTCCGCGCACCAACACCCACGGCGGCCGCCGAGCTTGCGGTCCCCGTTCGGTCCGAGTTGTTCGCCCAGCTAGGCGAACTTCAGCATCGCGCCCAGCAATGCCTGTCGCGGCGCGTAGAACGTGGCCGTGAGCGCTTCGACCTCACCGTCTGTCGCTGGCCGGCGCCGCAGGCGATCTTTGCTCCTGTGGCGCAGCGCCTCGACGAGGTCGGCGAACGGCTGCCGCGCTCTCTCGCCGCGCGGGCAAGCACAGCGAGAGGCGATCTGAACCTGGTCGCCGGGCGTCTCCGCCGCGACCTTGTGGACCAGCGCATTGCCCGTCTAACTGAACAACTAGGCGCCCTTTGGCGGCTCGCCGAGCTGGCGCATCCGGACAAGCCACTGT
Source organism: Sphingomonas sp. (assembly GCA_019247755.1). Lineage (GTDB taxonomy): Bacteria > Pseudomonadota > Alphaproteobacteria > Sphingomonadales > Sphingomonadaceae > Sphingomicrobium. The sequence goes on along the minus strand of JAFBAM010000281.1, from coordinate 2,079 downwards.
CGCGCGGCTTTGCCCGCGTCACCAGCCACGACGGCAAGACTCTCACCCATGCTCGCGACGCGCGCTCGGCCGAGCGGATGACGCTGCATTTCGCCGACGGTGCCGTAAATGCCTCAGTCGATGACGCCCGCCCCGCTCCCCCGGTTGAGCGAAAGGCCCGCAAACCTTACATCCCGCCGCAGCCGGGTCTCTTCGATCCGGCAGAGGATTAGACCATGCTGATGTCACAGGGCCGCAAGGCCGCGCGCGTTCACTACCTGGCAGGGACCTTTCGCCTTCTGAGCGATGGTGACCACGTCGTGTGCGCGGTGACGGGCGCACACATTCCCCTGCATGAACTCAAATATTGGAGCGTCGAGCGGCAGGAGCCTTATGTCGACGCCGAAGCAAGCCTGAAGGCGGGTCGCTAACCCACCCGCCGCCCGCGCACTCCGAGCTGCCCGTTGATCCGGAGGAAATAGCTGCCCATCGGACCGCGGATGATCGTGATCTTCTGACCCACGCGGGGCTCGTCGAACGAAATGCTGCTGTCGGTCGTCTCCCACACTGCATTATTGTCGGCGATGACGATGCGGAAATAGCCGTTGTTCAACGCCTTTACCGACGTGATCGTGGAATCCAGCTGCTTTTGCGCCTCGTCGGCCGTCTCGTCGCCCGAGAAGAACGGGATCCTGGGAAGCGTAAAGCCGAACAGGGAGTGCCGAGCCTTGCGGATCTCACTCTGGTCCACGACCGCGACTGCGCCTGAGTTGGTCGCCTGGACAAGGGCGCTTGCCGCCGCATCATAGCAGGCGAGCCGCTGCGCGGAATCCGTCACCTGGCGGCAGCGGTCGATCGCGGCAACGAGCGGCGATGGGGCCGGCTTGGCCTTGTCCTTCGCTGCGACCGGGCCGGCGCCAGCGATCATTGCAGCAATGACGAGAAACCAGGTTGCGAGCCGCATATTCATCTCTGATCTCCCCCTCGGAGCCTTGCTGAATCGTGCGCATCTTTGTGCCGAAAGCAACCTGTGCCCGAAATGCAACAGAGCCGTCACGATTTGTCGCCTAGCCGTCTCGTCCAATTGATTTGCCTCCACTGTTCCACTTAGGAACTGCAAATCAGCGCCGGTCTATTCGGCGGGGAGTTTGCGGCTGCCGTCCGCATTCAGAAGGGGAAGATAATGTCGAAGAGCACTTTCAAGGGTTCGCTGCTGGCGACCACGGTCATCGCAGGCGTGACGCTTTCGTCGCCCGCGTTCGCGCAGAACCCGCCGCAGCCGCCCGCGCCGGTCACCCCGACCGACACGCAGGGTACGACTCCTCCGGCAGCGCCGAGCGATCAGACTCCGCCCGCCGGCGTGCAGTCGAACGAATCCGCGAAGCCGGCCGAGCCGACTTCGGGCAATGAGATCGTCATCACCGGTACGTTGATCCGGAACCCGAACCTGGTCGCCTCTGCGCCGGTCACGGTTCTCGGCCACGACGAAATCCAGCTTCGCCAGACCAACACCGCCGAAGACATCCTGCGCACCATTCCGGGTGCGTCGCCGTCGATCGGCGCGCAGGTCAACAACGGCAACGGCGGTTCGTCCTACGTGAACCTCCGCAGCTTGGGCTCGAACCGCAACCTCGTCCTGCTGGACGGTGTGCGTCTCGTCCCGGTCGATCTTTCCGGCCGCGTCGACTTGAACAACATTCCGCTGGCGCTCGTCGATCGCGTCGACGTGCTGACCGGCGGCGCGTCGTCGACCTACGGTGCCGACGCCGTCGCGGGCGTTGTCAACTTCATCACCCGCAACGACTTCGCGGGCATGGAGTTTGCGGCTGCCGTCCGCATTCAGAAGGGGAAGATAATGTCGAAGAGCACTTTCAAGGGTTCGCTGCTGGCGACCACGGTCATCGCAGGTGTGACGCTTTCGTCACCCGCGTTCGCGCAGAACCCGCCGCAGCCGCCCGCGCCGGTCACCCCGACCGATACGCAGGGCACGACCCCTCCGGCAGCGCCGAGCGATCAGACTCCGCCCGCCGGCGTGCAGTCGAACGAATCCGCGAAGCCGGCCGAGCCGACTTCGGGCAATGAGATCGTCATCACCGGTAC
>JAFBAM010000157.1 GCA_019247755.1 Sphingomonas sp. | reverse complement strand
ATCGACCTCCCGCCACGCCGCGCACGCTTCGACGCCGGCGCCGCGCCGTTGGAGCCGGTCTATTATTCCGCCCTCCCGTCGCTCTCCGGACCCGTCAGCCGGCCGACGTGGGTCGGCCAGAGCGCTCCACTGGCAGACCCGAACAAGCTTGACCGGTTCCAGGTTTCAAGCTGGGCGCTTCTTCGCCAGCAGAGCGGCGCGCCGGGATCGAGATCGCTCGCCAACGGCGGGCAGCTCGGCGCGAGCCAGGCGGGGGCACGGATCGTCTATAATATCGACCGGCGGCTCGCTGTTGCCGGCCGGATGAGCTCCGAGATCGGCCGCCGCGGCGGCGAGGTGGCGCTCGGCGTCCGCGTCCACCCGCTGGTCAGCATACCCGTCTGGGTCACCGCCGAGCGCCGGCTGGCAATCGGCAAATATGGCGGCGGGCGAGACGCCTTCGCTTTGTTCGCCGAGGGCGGGCTCTACAACCGGCCACTGCCGTGGCGTTTCAGCCTCGACACCTACCTGCAAGGCGGCGTGGTGGGCCTGAAAAGCCGCGACCTGTTCATCGACGGCGGCCTCTGGGTCACACGTCCCGTCTACCGCAATTTCTCGGCGGGCTTCGGCGTCTGGGGTGGGGCCCAACCTGGCCTTTACCGTGTCGATGCCGGGCCGCGCATCACCATGCGCGTCCGCAATAATGTGAAGCTGCACCTCGACTGGCGGCAACGGATCGCCGGCAATGCCCGCCCCGGTTCGGGACCCGCCATTACTTTGTCCGGGGATTTCTAGACGCTCACAGCTTGGCCCCCACCGCCGTTTGCGGCTAGTCCACATAAGCGATGGACATCTACCTCCCGATCGCCGGCCAGTCGGTCAACGCATTGTTCATCGTCGTGCTTGGGTTCCTGGTCGGCCTGTTGTCCGGCATGTTCGGCGTCGGCGGCGGCTTCCTGACCACGCCGCTGCTGATCTTCTACGGCATTCCGCCGACCGTCGCGGTCGCCAGCGCCGCGACCCAGATCACCGGCGCCAGCGTCTCCGGCGTCATGGTCCACATGCGACGCGGCGGCGTCGACCTGAAAATGGGCGGCGTGATGATCGCCGGCGGCTTGCTCGGCTCATTTGTCGGCGCAGGCCTGTTCCGCGCCCTTCAATCGACCGGCCAGATCGATGTCGTGATCGGCTTCCTCTACGTCCTGATCCTCGGCTGGATCGGCGCGTTGATGCTCAAGGACAGCCTGGTTTCGCTGGGCCTGATCGGGCCCAACAACGATGAGAAGCCCCGGCCCCGCCACAACCGCTGGGTTGCTTCGCTCCCCTTGCGCTGGCGCTTCCACGGCTCCGGCCTATACATCTCGCCCATTGCCCCGTTCGTGCTCGGCTTCCTCGCGGGCACGCTGACCGTGTTCCTCGGCATTGGCGGCGGCTTCATCCTGGTTCCGGCGATGATCTATCTGCTCGGCATGCCGGCTCGCGTCGTGATCGGCACCAGCCTGGTGATGATCCTTGCGGTCAGCGCCGCGACGACGATGGTCCATGCTTTGACGACGCGCGCCGTCGATGTCGTGCTTGCTGCGCTGCTGCTCGTCGGGGGCGTCATCGGGGCCCAGTACGGCGCACTGCTGACGCTTCGCATCAAGCCCGACATGATGCGCCTGGCACTCGCCATCATCATCCTGCTGGTGGCTTTGCGCATGGCACTCGGCCTTGCCTGGCATCCCGACGAGATTTTCTCGATCGAATATCTGTGAAGCTACGGCTCGCCTCGCTCCTGCTTGCGCTGATGGCGCCGCTGCTGATCGCAGCCGACAAGCCGGTGCTTGTTCCCGATATTTCGTCCCGCCAGGTGCAGATCCGCTACAGCTTCACCGGCGCCCAATTGCTGCTGTTTGGCGCAGTCGTTTATCCGGGAGGCCGGCCGCCCGATCGCCAGGTCGACATTGCCGTCGTCCTTCGCGGCCCCGTCCAGCCGATCCTGGTCCGTGAAAAGCAAAAGATCGCGTGGATCTGGATGAACGCCGATTCCAACCGTTTCCGCTCCGCCCCCTCCTTCTATGCAGTGGCCTCATCGCGTCCGGTCGGCGACCTGCTCGATGAGCGCACGGCGGCAATTTACGAGCTTGGCATTCACAACCTGCAGCTGTCACCGGGCGGCGGAGCCCTGCCGGAGAAGGAGCGACGCTTTGAGGCTGGGCTTCTGGACCTTCGCAGCCGCCGCGGCCTTTATGGCGAATATCCACACGGCGTGGAGATCAATGGCGGCGTGCTTTACCGCGCTGTCATCACCATCCCGAGCCAGGTGCCCGTCGGCACTTACACCGCCGAGACTTTCCTCATCGACCGGCACAAGGTCATCGCAGTCGCGACGCGCGACATTCAGATCGATAAATCGGGGTTCGAGCGTTACGTCGCGCTCGCCGCGCGGCGGCATCGCTTGCTCTACGGCCTGACCTGCGTTTTCCTCTCGCTGTTCCTCGGCTGGGCCGCGGCAGCCGCGTTCCGGCGCCGTTTCTAAGGCTCATCCTCAAGTTAATCTTAACTGCTTTTGGCTATTCCCATCGCGCACACAGGTGGGAGTATCCGAGTAAATGGACGAGCAGCCAAAGGCCGATCTGCGCGATTTCCTCAATGAAGTCAGCAGCTTCAGCGCCGACGAGACCCCGACGGCAGCGCCGGTGAAGACCGCGGCGGCCAAGCCGCAGGTCATCGGCCATGTGGTCGAGATCGCCGGCTCAGGATCGTCAGTCCGGCTCGATGCCGCGACCGTCATGGCGCTGCAGGCCCACTCGGATCCGTCGGTGGCAATGTCCGGCCAGGTCGGAAGCCAGATCAAGACCGTCGTCGGCAACAGCTGGCTGATCGCCAACGTCCGCACGCTGAAGGCTGGCGATTCCGGAGAGCTTATCGCCCAGGTGGACTTCCTCGGCGAGGGAACGCGTGATTCGACCGGCCGGATGACCAACTTCCGCCGCGGCGTGACGCGCTACCCGATTCCGGGCGCTGAGGTTTCGGCGGTGACCACCGAGGACATGCGCGCGATCTTCGCCGCCAGCGACGAACCGCACATCGAGATCGGCACCGTCTATCCGACCGACGACATCCGCGGCGCTCTTTACGTCGACCCGATGCTCGGCAAGCACTTCGCGGTGCTGGGATCGACCGGTACCGGTAAGTCGACCTCCGTCGCGCTGGTGCTTCACCGCATCTCGCAGCTCTCGCCCGAGGGTCACATCGTGATGATCGACCCGCACGGCGAATATTCGGCCGCCTTCAAGGGCTGCGGCGAGCTGTTCAACGTCGACAATTTGCAGCTGCCCTACTGGCTGATGAACTTCGAGGAGCATTGCGAAGTGCTCCTGACGACACATGGCGCCGAGCGTCAGCGCGACGCCGACATTCTCGCCAAGATCCTGCTGGCCGCCCGGACCAAGGGCAAGGACATGAGCCAGTACGGCAAGGTCACCGTCGATTCGCCTATCCCCTACCTGCTGACCGATCTCCACACGATCCTGGTCAATGAGATGGGCAAGCTCGACCGCGCCGGCGATACGCTGCCCTTCCAGCGCCTGAAGACCAAGCTCGAAGAGCTCCGCGCCGACCCGCGTTACACCTTCATGTTCTCGGGTATGCTGGTGTCGGACTCGATGGGCAGTTTCCTCGCTCGCCTGTTCCGCCTGCCGAGCCAGGGCCGTCCGATCTCGATCGTCGACGTGTCGGGCGTTCCGTCCGAGATTACGTCGGTCGTCGTGTCCGTGCTCGCCCGCATGGTGTTCGACTATGCGATCTGGTCGCGGACCGAGGCACAGCGCCCGCTGCTGCTCGTCTGCGAAGAGGCGCACCGCTACGTCCCGAAGGACGAGAATTCGGAGACCGGACAGGCCGTCCGCAAGATCCTC
>JAFBAM010000313.1 GCA_019247755.1 Sphingomonas sp. | reverse complement strand
CTCGACGCACCGGCATTTGACGGCGCTCGTTGCGCGGCTAGCCTCGCGAACCTTGACTAGGGCGCGCAAATCCGCTTGAGGCCGTGCGTCCGGCGGGCTTCTTGGGCTCGCCGTTATCTTTTGGGCATCGCGCGGCCGCCCTGAGTGCTGCGAGGCCGGAGCTACCTCATACGGGCTCCCGACGAACGAAAGGAAATACCCATGCGCCATCGTGTTGGCGGCCGTAAGCTTCAGCGTACCTCCAGCCACCGTGCGGCTTTGTTCCGCAACATGGCTGCTGCGCTCATCAAGCACGAGCAGATCACCACCACCACGGCCAAGGCGAAGGAGCTTCGCCCGTACATCGAAAAGCTGGTGACGCTGGCAAAGCGCGGGGGGCTCTCGAACCGCCGCCTCGCCCAGTCACGACTGATGGACGACGCCCAGCTTGCCAAGCTCTTCGACGTGCTTGCGCCGCGCTACGCGGATCGCGATGGCGGCTATACCCGCGTCATCAAGGCCGGCATCCGCTCGTCGGACGCAGCGCCAATCGCGGTGATCGAGTTCGTCGACCGCGATGTCGCCGCCAAGGGCCAGGACTCGGGTCCGGTCATGAGCGAGGAAGAGTTCGAAGCGGCCTGACCGTTCGTCGAACATCTTCTTGAGAAACGGAAGGCACCGCTGCTAGCGGGTACCCACGAAAGTACTACTTTCGTGGTGCCGGCTTGCCAGTCGGTGCCTTTTGTTTTCGGGGAGGGAGTCCATGCGTCGTGTCCTGGCCGTTGTCCTGTTTTCCACTGTCTCGGCGATGACGGTGCCGATTGCGACCGGTGCCGTCGCCCAGACCGCACCAGCGATCACCTATCCGCCGGCCAGGACGGTCGACGTGGTCGACACGCAGTTCGGCGTTCCTGTGGCCGATCCCTATCGCTGGCTGGAGAACGATGTCCGCAACGACCCGCAGGTCGAGGCGTGGGTGACCGCCGAGAACAAGGTCACGGACGCGTTTCTCGCGAAGCTTCCCCTTCGCGAAGCGTTCAAGCAGCGCATGACCGCGCTCTACGACTACGAGCGGTTCGGCCTGCCGGTGAAACGCGGCAGCCGTTACTTCTACAGCCACAATACCGGCCTCCAGAACCAGTCCGTGCTGTTTTACCGTGACGGCCTGAGCGGCGAGCCGAAGCAACTCATCGACCCCAATGGCTGGTCGAAGGATGGCGCGACCGCACTCGCCGAATGGACGCCAAGCGAGGACGGCAAGCTGCTCGCTTATTCGATCCAGGATGGCGGCACCGACTGGCGCACCGTGAAGGTCATGGACGTCGCGACCGGCAAGATCCGCACCGACGAGCTGAAGTGGCTCAAGTATGGCGGCAACGTGAGCTGGGCGAAGGACGGCAGTGGCTTCTATTATTCACGCTATCCCGCACCCGCGGCGAAGGCGACTTTCCAGAACGCGACTCTCAATCACAAGGTCTATTTCCACAAGCTCGGCACCGCGCAGGCCGCCGACCGGCTGGTCTATGCGACGCCCGCCAATCCCAAGCTCAGCCATTATGCCGGCGTCAGCGACGATGGCCGCTGGCTTGTCATTTCGACTAGCCTCGCCGGCGACGAGAATGACGTCCACGTCATCGATCTCAAGCGGCCGGGCGCCAAGCCGATCGCCATGTTCACCGGCCTCAAGAACCAGTGGAATTACGTCGGCAACGAGGGCAGCCGGTTCTTCTTCTCGACCGACAAGGATGCGCCGCTGAAGCAGGTCGTTGCCGCCGACGCGATCAAGCGGATCGCCCCGGTCACGATCATCCCCGAAGGCAAGCAGGCGCTCGACAATGTCAGCCTGATCGGCGGCAGGCTCATCGCGAGCTACCTCGTCGACGCGAAGAGCGAAGCGCATCTCTACGATCTGGCCGGCAAGAAGCTCACCACCATCGCGCTGCCGGGCATCGGCACGGTTGGCGGCTTCGGCGGCCGGCAAGACGACCCCGAGACCTTCTTCGCCTTCACCAGCTTCAACCGGCCGACGACGGTCTACCGCTACGACACCTCGAATGGGCAGGCGAGCACCTGGGCTGCGCCGAAGCTGACCTTCGATCCCGACAGCATCAGCGTCGAGCAGCGTTTCTACGCCTCGAAGGACGGTACCAAGGTGCCGATTTTCATCGTCCGCAAAAAGGGCTCGACCGGCCCCGCGCCGACGATGCTCTACGGCTATGGCGGCTTCAACATCTCGGTGACGCCGAGTTTCAACCCGGCCAATGTCGCCTGGGTTGAGCAGGGTGGCACCTTCGTCGTCGCCAACATCCGCGGTGGCTCGGAATATGGGAATCCGTGGCACGACGCGGGTCGGCTCGCGAACAAGCAGAACGTGTTCGACGATTTCATCGCGGCCGGCGAATATCTCAAGGCAAACGGCATCTCTTCACCGCATGGCCTCTCCGCGATCGGCCGCTCGAATGGCGGACTGCTCATCGGCGCCGTCACCAACCAGCGTCCGGACCTGTTCGATGCCGTCGCGCCGGGCGTCGGCGTGATGGACATGCTGCGCTTCGATAAGTTCACCGCCGGCCGCTACTGGGTCGACGATTACGGCCATCCCGACAAGGAAGCCGATTTCAAGACGCTGCTGGCTTATTCGCCCTACCACAACATCAAGGGCGGCAAGGCCTATCCGCCGCTAATCGCCGTGACTGCCGATACCGACGACCGCGTCGTGCCCGGGCACAGCTTCAAATATATGGCGAAGCTGCAGAACACGCCTGACACCGGCACCGCTCCCCATTTGATCCGAATCGACACCCGCTCGGGCCATGGCAGCGGCAAGCCGATCACGAAGATTATCGAGGAATATTCCGACGTTTATTCGTTCCTCGGCTACTTCACGGGCCTCAAACCCTAATTCCGATTAATGATTCCGCCTTTGCATAAGTGCTAAGGGGGAGCCTCAACGCCGGGGGGTGTTGGGGCATGCGTTACTATCGTTTGTACTTCATGGATCGCTTCAGCGGCCACATCGACCATTTCCGCGAGTTCGAAGCGGAGGATGACGATGCGGCGCTGATTGTCGCCGAGGGGTGGCGCGAAGATCGCCCGATGGAGCTGTGGAACCGCCACCATAAGCTGAGGCGTTGGGACGTTCCCGAACTGTCGGACAAATAGCTTAACCGCAGCAAACAGCCGGTTCAGTTCCGGTGCAACGCCGTAACGATAGACGGTCCCAAATGGGTCGCCGTGCGTTGTTGCCGGCGAGTCGGGAACGAGAGGGACCAAGGCCATGATGGCAATCACGAAGTTTCTGGCGGGCGGCGTCGCAATTGCCGCGGTGGCCAGCGCAGCACCGGCTGCGGCTCAATATTATCCGGGTTACGGCGGTTACGGTTACCCGTACGGCGGCGGCAATGTCGTCGGACAGGTGCTGAACCAGGTGCTTGGCGGCGGCTACGGTTACAACGGCTATGGCAACAACAGCCAAGTCGCGGTCAACCAGTGCGCCGCTGCAGTCCAGGCACGGCTCAACGGCAGCTACGGCGGTTATGGCTATAACGGCTATGGCTACGGCGGCGGCCGGGTGCTCGGCATCAGCCGCGTCGAGCCGCGCTCAAACGGCGGTCTCACCGTTCGCGGTGTCGCCACCAGCGGCCGCTACGCCCGCTATGGTTATGGGCAGGGCGCTGTCGACACCACCTGGAAGTGCAAGACCGACTATCGCGGCTTCGTCACCGACGTCGACGTCGACCGTGTCGGCAACAACTACGGGTACGGCAACTACAGCCCGTACGATTATTCGCAGTACGGCTACCGCCGCTACTAGGCGTTAGCTTCAAGGCGAAACGGATGCGCCGGGCTCGAAAGGGTCCGGCGCATTTGCGTTTCTGAAGGGCGCACTCTATCCGCCCGCCATGACGGTCCAGCCAACTGAATCCATCCTCATCGTCGACTTCGGCAGCCAGGTGACGCAGCTCATCGCGCGGCGCATCCGCGAAGCCGGCGTCTATTCCGAGATCGCTCCGTTCAACGCCGCTGACGAAGCCTTCGATCGGCTTCAGCCCAAGGGCATCATCCTGTCTGGCGGGCCGAGTTCGGTGATGTGGAAGGATAGCCCGCGCGCGCCCCAGCACTTCTTCGACCGCGGCCTGCCGATCCTCGGGATCTGTTACGGCCAGCAGGCCATGGCCCACCAGCTCGGTGGCCGCGTCGCACCCGGCGAGAACCGCGAGTTCGGCCGCGCCTTCATCGAGATCATCGACGAAAGCGCGTTGTTCGACGGGCTTTGGAAGGTCGGAGACAATCACCAAGTCTGGATGAGCCACGGCGACCGCGTCGAGCAGCTGCCCGAAGGCTTCAAGATCGTCGCGAAATCCGAAGGAGCGCCTTACGCGATCGCGACCGACGAAAGCCGCCGCTTCTACTCGACCATGTTCCACCCGGAGGTCGTACACACGCCCGACGGCGGCAAGCTTCTCGCGAACTTCGTTCGCCATGTCTGTGGCTGCGCCGGCGACTGGACGATGGCGAGCTTCAAGGATGCAAAGATCGCAGACATCCGCGAGCAGGTCGGCAAGGGTCGGGTAATCTGCGGCCTCTCGGGCGGAGTCGATAGCGCCGTCGCGGCAGTGCTGATCCACGAGGCGATCGGCGACCAACTGACCTGCGTGTTCGTCGACCACGGCTTGATGCGGGCGAACGAGGCGGAGCAGGTCGTCTCCCTCTTCCGCAACAGCTACAACATCCCGCTCGTCCATGTTGACGCCAGCGCCGACTTCCTCGGCGGGCTCGAAGGCGTCACGGACCCAGAAGCGAAGCGCAAGTTCATCGGCGCCGAGTTCATCAACGTTTTCGAGGCCGAAGCGAAGACGATCGGCGGTGCCGACTTCCTCGCTCAGGGCACCCTCTACCCGGACGTGATCGAGAGCGTCAGCTTCACCGGCGGCCCTTCAGTGACGATCAAGAGCCACCATAATGTCGGCGGCCTACCCGAGCGGATGAACATGAAGCTCGTCGAGCCCTTGAGGGAATTGTTCAAGGACGAGGTGCGCGCGCTTGGTCGCGAACTCGGCCTTCCCGAGGCGTTCGTCGGACGGCATCCGTTCCCGGGCCCGGGCCTTGCAATCCGCATTCCGGGCGAGGTCACGCGCGAGAAGTGCGATATCCTTCGCAAGGCGGACACCATCTACCTTGATGAGATCCGGAACGCCGGCCTTT
>JAFBAM010000303.1 GCA_019247755.1 Sphingomonas sp. | reverse complement strand
GGCGTGTTCGTCGGCACGCAGGTTTCCAACTGGAACCAGGCGCGGCTGGAGCGGCAGGCGACCAGCCGGATGCTCGAACAGTTCCGGCCCGAAATCCAAAACCAGCTTGAATTCTTCGATTCCGCGCATGTCTATTACCGAAGGACGCGACCTTTTGCGCTGACCGCGCTAGCGGGATGGGCTGGCGATCCCAAGGTCGACGACAACCGGTTCGTGATCGCCGCTTACCAGCGAGCCAGATTTACGGGATCGGCATCAACGCCCAGAACTGGACGCTGACATTTGGCGGCGACCAGCTGCGCGACATCGACGACCCGATGCTTCGCCGCAACCTCACGACAGTGCTGACCGCCGACTATGAGCCGGTCGGCTTCAATGCGGTGGCGACACCCTATCGGGAGCACGTCCGCCAGCTCATCCCGGACGCCGTGCAGGACCGGATTCGCAAGGTTTGCGGCGACCGCAACGTCACGCGGCCCGGTTCGCAATATCTGGTCGTCCTGCCGCCCACCTGCCCACTGAAGCTCGATCCAGCCGAAGCGGCCAAGATCGCGACGGTACTCCGTGCGCACCCGGAGCTCGTGCCGGAGCTCAACTGGCACCTGGCGGCGGTGGCGAATTATTTGACCAACCTCGATGGCCTGGAGGCGGCGTTCCGGGCCCTCGACCAGAGCATCAGAAAGCAATCTTAGGGCGGGTCTAACCCCGCGACGCCTCTTCCAGCGAAGCAAAGCTCTTACCGCTCCTCGACTGCCAGCGCGGGCTGCCGTTCGGCGCGGTCACTTGCCGAGGGAAGGTCTTGCCCCTGAAGCTGTGCTTCCAGCTGCTGATAATCGGGCGAAGGTAGTTCATCGGATACTCCACAGCGATGACGCCGCCCGCAGAGTTCAGAACGTTGGGTAGGCCGCCGCGTTCCTGAGTTTTTAGCGGACGAGGACTTCGACGCGCCGGTTGGCGGCGCTGGCGACATTGTCGCCGGTGCGTTCCTTGAGCTCCCGCTCGCCGCGCCCGACCGCGCTCATCATCCTGCGGTCGAAGCCCTTGGTGGCGAGCCAGTTGACGATCTCGTCGGCGCGCTTGCGGGAGAGGAGGTCGTTGTCCGGGCCACTGCCGACCGTGTCCGTATGCCCGGTGACCTGGACTTCCGCGCCGGGCCGCCGCGCGACCTCGGCGCGGATCTCTTCGAGCGCGCCGGTTGAGCCGGGCGCAAGCTCGGTCGTGCCCTCGTTGAAATAGAGCGTGAAGGCCCTCGGCGGGGGCGGCAGGGAAGCCAGCAGCGCGGCCTCCTCAGGCTTCAACCCCTTGGCGCCCAGCGGCCGGATCGACGGCTGGCCGCTCCCGAGCGTCGCGCGGCTGTTGGCGTCCTTCATCAACGTCTCGCCGCCCTTGCCGTCCTTCGGCAGGAGCGCAATCTCGCCATGCCCGCCATCCTCCTCGGGCAGCAGAACGACCGACGAGGTCGCGCAGCCGGCCAGCGCGAGCGTCGCGCAGATGAGGAGCCCCCGCGCGCTCATTTCCGCACCGTGATGATGAAACGCGTGCCGCGCGCATCGACGTCGCCGTCGGGTGTCTCGACCTGCATCCCGCACTGGCCAGGCATGTCGTCGCAGCGCGTCTTGGTGATCCGGCCGGTGACGACCGCGATCGTCCCGCGCTCGACCCTGGCGATGAACGAGCCCTTCTGCGTGGTCGGGTTATATTCGAACTTGCTGAGCGCGATGCGGCTGTCCGGCCCGACGGCGAAGCGGGTGTTGTCGACGAAGGTCAGGCTGATGCGCCCATCCTTTCCGGTCTCGAGCCAGTCGCCGGCGAGCAATTCCTGGCCGGTCGCGGCGGGGAGCTTGTCGGTCCCGCGTTCGACGTTCGCTACGCCGCTGCTCGACTTGACCCTGCCGATCTCGGCGAAGGCGGGCGTGGCGGCAAGCGCGGCCAGTGAAGCGAGAAGCAGCGTCGTCCGAGCGATCGGCAGCGTCATGGCCAACAGCTGTAAACCATAATTTAATCGTGCGCATCGGGTTTTCACCCGAGTGCTGCCGCCTTCCCTTTTGCGGTGCGCGAGATAGACCGTTTGCGATGGCAGCAAGCAGCATTCGCCCCGACGTCCGGCAGTTCCTCGATTATGTCGAGAGCCTCAACCGGCCGAAGGGCTACGAGGTCGGCGCTGAAGGTGCGCGGAAGATGATGGTCGCCTCGCGCCACGCCTTTGAGCGGGCGGCGCGCGAGATCGCCGTGGTGCGGAACATCGCCGGGCCGGTGCCGCTGCGTCTTTACGATGCGCGGGAGGAGCGGACGCCAGGACCGCTGCTGCTGTTCATCCACGGCGGGGGCTGGGTGATCGGCGACCTCGACACGCACGAGCCCTTCTGCATCGATCTCGCGATCGAGCTGGATGTGCCGGTAGTCGCGGTCGATTACCGGCTGGCGCCGGAATTCCCCTTCCCAGCCGCATTCGAGGATTCGGTCGCCGCGGCACGCTGGGTTGCGTCCGCCCCGGCGGAGCTGGGCCGCGCGCCGACGGGCCTCTTTCTTGCCGGCGACAGCGCGGGCGGAAACCTCGCAGCGGCAGTGGCGGTATCATGCAGGGATGAGCCGGCGGCGGTTCCGATCCTCGGCCAATGGCTCATCTATCCAGCCGCCGACCCGCGCGGGCATTATGCGAGCTACGACGAATTCTCCCAGGGACACCTGCTCACCAAGGAAAGCATGGACTGGTTTGAGGATAGCTATGCGGGCCCCAAGGACGACTGGCGCTACTCGCCGCTGCTGAAGGGCGCCGAGGGCCTGCCGCCGACCTTCGTCGTCACAGCGGGGCTAGACCCCATCCGCGACCAGGGGCGCGCCTATGCCGCACGCTGCGCCGAAGCGGGCGTCGAGACGATCTATTGGGAGGCGCCGGGAACGATCCACGGCTTCCTCAACCTGCGCAAGGGAATCCCGTCTGCTAACGAAGATTTCGCCAGATGCCTCGAATATATGAAGCCGTGGGTGGAGCGCGCGCGATGAGCG
>JAFBAM010000178.1 GCA_019247755.1 Sphingomonas sp. | reverse complement strand
ACCAGCCCGCCCATATTCTTATAGTCGTTCATGAGCCGCATGTAGGGCACGTAGAAGCGCCGCCACTTGATCTCGCGCGCGGTCGTCCAGTCGTACCAGTAGGAACCGTGATGCTCGCGGTTGGCGCCGTAATAGCTCATCATCGAGGGCAGCACGTATTTGGCGTTCCAGTCGGCGTTCCGGGCCCGCATCAGGTCGCGCGAGGCGGAGTAGATGTTGAAGGTCGGGTTGAAGACGACGCCATGCGAGAGCTGCTCGCGGAGATAGGCGTTCCATTCGGGTCCGCCCGGCTCGACGATCTGGTCGGCAAGGTCGGCGAAATCGCCGAAGCGGTCCTGCTCGTTCAGATAATTATAGTCATTCGAGACCGCCTGGACGCGGTGATCCTTCAGCAGCGCTTCGAAATGGCCGTAGAAGTGAGTGACGGTGCCGAGCCCGGCGCGGCCGGCATCGAGTGCGTTGAAGCGAGCCACACCCGGCTGCGACAGATGCGCGATCGTGCCCATGTGAAGCTTGCGCGCTTCGTCGATCGCCGCCCTGGTGACCTCCGGCGGGTCCATGTTGAAGAACTTGACCCCGTCGAAGCCAGTCTTGGCGGCCCAGCGCACCCATGCCCGGGCCTGCTCCGGCGTCTTCACATCGCCGTTCGGCCAGGCGTCGCCGATCACCGCGTAGGTCACCAACCGCGGGGCGACGATAGTGTTATTTGCGCTGCGTGCGCGGTCGGAAAGCGTCTGCGAGACATCGCCGAAGTAGAAGGGCACGCCGCGCACCGTTGTGACACCGTGCGCAAGCCACAGCTTGTAGCCATAGGAGGCGTTGGGCGCCTTGCGAGGATCGCCGTTATGACCGTGGGTATCGATGAACCCCGGCATCACCCACATGCCGGTCGCGTCGATCTCCTTGGCGGCGTCAAGCGGCGGGCGATTGGGCTTCAGAGCAACGCCCGGCGTTCCGGCCGGATTGAGGTCGGTGATCCTGTTGCCTTCGATCACGATATCCATCGGGCCCATCGGCGGGGAGCCGTCGCCCTTGATCACCATCGCGCCCCGGATCACCAGCTTGCGATAGGGCCCCTCGCCTTCCCCGGCCTGGCGCGACGGCACCTGCTCCATCCGTGCGGGAGCCTGGGTAGCGACCGGCACGGGGGTTGGCACCACAGCCGCCGCCGCAGCGGCCGCCCAGATTTCGAGCAAAAGCATGTCCTAACCCCCTCGCCGCGATGAACGCCGTACAACCGCAGCATTCATAGCCTATTCAATGCTTCGTGATACAAGCGTCATGAACAGAAGAGTCGTCCATGAAACTGTTGCGTACCCTCCTACTCGCCGCGTGCCTCTGCGGCCTGACCAGCGCTCCGGCGCTGGCCGATCCCCCGCGCGATGCCGACAAGGCCTTCCGGTCGCGCGAGCAGGGTCGGTCGATGCCGCTTCCGCAGCTGGAACGCCGGATCATGCCGATGATGGGTGGCGCCGACTATCTGGGCCCTGAACTGAATGGCGACGTCTATCGCTTCAAGTTCATGCAGAACGGCCGCGTGATCTGGGTCGACGTCGACGGCCAGGGCCGGGTCATCCGCCGCTCGCGCGATAAGTAATCGCTCGCGGATTGACTTTCCGCAGCTTCTTCTCAGTTGTTCCGGATAAGCAACTTCTCGTCGCAACGCGGGTTGACCGCGCGAAGATGAACGGCTCCGGGGAGCATCAATGCGTGTTCTGATCGTCGAAGACGAACCCAATCTCGGGCGGCAGCTGCGCTCGACGCTCGAAGGCGCGGGCTATGCGGTCGATCTAGCCACCGACGGCGAGGACGGCCACTATCTGGGATCGACCGAAAACTATGACGCCGTGATCCTCGACCTCGGCCTGCCCGAAGTCGATGGCCTGACCGTCCTCGACCGCTGGCGGAAGGAAGGGCGCAAGATGCCCGTGCTCGTCCTGACCGCGCGCGACAGCTGGTCGGACAAGGTTGCGGGGCTGGATGCCGGCGCCGACGACTATCTCGCCAAGCCGTTCCAGACGGAGGAGCTGATCGCCCGCCTTCGCGCACTGATCCGCCGCTCGTCGGGCAATGCGTCGAGCGAGCTCAATGCCGGCGACATCCGCCTCGACACGCGCTCGGGCAAGGTCACTAAGGGCGGCGAGCCGGTGAAGCTCACGGCTCAGGAGTATAAGCTGCTCAGCTACCTCATGCATCACAAGGGCAAGGTCGTAAGCAGGACCGAGCTTATCGAGCATATTTACGACCAGGATTTCGATCGGGATTCGAACACGATCGAGGTGTTCGTGACCCGCATCCGCAAGAAACTCGGCCCGGACGTGATCACCACGATCCGCGGACTCGGCTACTCCCTGGAGGAACCGGTTAGTTGAACGAGCATGCCTCCGCGGCGCCCGCCGCGGCGGCGGAGCATCGCGCCAAGGCGAAGCGCGCCGGCCGGCGCGTGCGCATGGGATCCCTGAACCGCCGAATGATCGGCGTCGCCGCGATCTGGATCGTCGCGCTGCTGGTGATCGGCGGTTTTGCGCTCGATCGGGTCCTGTCGCGCTCGATCGTCTCCAGTTTCGACAACCAGCTTACCTTCGTCCTCAATTCAATGATCGCGTCCGCCGAAATCGATCCGATCGGCGAAGTCCGTTTCAATCGCCCGCTGGCCGACCAAAGGTTCGTCGAGCCCTATTCCGGATTCTATTACCAGGTCAGCGGCGTCGGCGCTGACACACTCGCCTCCAGATCGTTGTGGGATCGACGGCTGCGGGTCGTCGGCATGCACACGGACATCAAGCCGCACCTCTACGATAGCGACGAATTCTCGACGAAGGAGAATGCGGAGCCGCTTCGCATCGTCGAGCGCGATGCCGTCCTACCGGGTTCCTCCGTTCGCTGGCGGTTTCAGGTCGCGCAATCGCGCGAGACGATCGATGACCAGATCCGGAAGCTCCGCTCCACCCTTATCTGGAGCTTCTCGGCGCTCGGCGTCGGCTTGATCGTGCTCGCGGCGCTGCAGACCTTCTACGGCCTCTGGCCGCTCCGGCGCGTGCGCCAGGAGGTCACCGCGATCCGCACTGGCGAAAAGACGCGCATCAGCGACGAGTTCCCGACCGAGATCACGCCGCTGACCGAAGAGATTAACCAGCTGCTCGCGCATAGCGAAGCGCAGGCCGAGGAAGCCCGCCGCCACGCCGGTAACCTCGCCCATGCGCTGAAGACCCCGCTGACCGTCATCACCAATGCGGCCACCGCGCACGCGCCGGACCTTGCCGACACGGTCTGCCGCGAGGCGCTCGTCATGCGGCGTCAGGTCGACCACCATCTGGCGAGGGCGCGCGCTATCGGTCGAAGAGCTTCGGCTCAGTCTCGATCGACCGTGTGGGAAAGCCTCGAAGCCGTACAGCGCGCGGTCGATCGTCTCCACGAAGGAGTCACGGTGGACATTGCCGGCAGCCATGGCGCGCAGGTCCGGGTCGAGCGCCAGGACCTGGACGA
Organism: Sphingomonas sp.; assembly: GCA_019247755.1. Taxonomy (GTDB): domain Bacteria; phylum Pseudomonadota; class Alphaproteobacteria; order Sphingomonadales; family Sphingomonadaceae; genus Sphingomicrobium. The sequence goes on along the minus strand of JAFBAM010000178.1, from coordinate 14,969 downwards.
GATGCTGGGCAACCTCGTCGAGAACGCAGCAAAATATGGCGGCGGACGAGTCTTCGTGACGGTCGAGCCCAAGGAAAAGATTGTCGATATCCTCGTCGAGGACGACGGGCCCGGAATCCCAGAGGAAAAGCGCGGAGAGCTGTTCGCGCGGGGCGCCCGGCTCGATACGACCGGGAAGCCGGGAACCGGGCTCGGGCTCGCCATCGTCCGCGATGTCGCCGAAATCTATGGCGGCAGCATCCACCTCGAGGAAAGCGAAGACCTTGGCGGGCTCCTCGCGCGGCTGACCCTCCCCGCCGGCTAGGGCAGCGCCCTCTTTCGTCGAAAAGGCTGTTGCACCGACCCCAAGCGCCGATAGGGTCACGCCAATCGAATCGGGGTGAGGGATTTTTCCTATGCGTTTCCGTTACTTGGCTATTGCCGGCATGCTCGCGACCACGGCTCCCGCAATACTTTTCGCGGCAGGTCCGCGCTATGGCACCTGGGGCGTCGCGCCCGAGGACATGAACACCAACGTCAAGCCCGGCGACGACTTCTTCGAATATGCGGAGGGGACCTGGCTGAAGGTCCACCCGATCCCCGCCGACAAGACCGGCGCGGGGTACAATTACGAGTTGCCCGACGAGATCGAGCAGCAGGTCAAGAAGATGGTCGAGGAAGTGACGACCAACCCGACCTCACCGATCGCGCAAAAGATCGGCGATGCCTACGCGGCCTGGATGGATGAAGCTGGCATCGAGCAGCGCGGGCTCGAGCCGGCCAAGCCGTGGCTGGCCCGGATCGACGCGGTGAAGACCAAGGGCCAGCTGGTGAGGCTGATGTCGGAGCCCGGCTATGCGGCGCCCATCTACGTCGGCATCGGCGCAGACCAGGACGACCCGACGCGGTACACCGCGGTCGCCGGCCAGGCGCGTCTCGGCCTGCCGACGCGCGACTATTATCTGCTGAAGGGCGACAAGTACGATTCGATCCGTACCGCCTATCGCAACTACATCATCCAGCTGGGCAAGCTTGCCGGCCTGTCCGACCCGGAGGGCCGCGCGACGCGGATCCTCGCGCTCGAAACACGGATCGCAAAGGACCAGTGGACGCCGGAGCGGCGCCGCGACCCGGTCGCGACGCACAATCCGATGACCCGCGCGCAGCTGATGAAGCTGGCGCCGCAGTTCGAATGGCCGGCGAACCTGCAGCACATCGGCCTTGGCGCTGCCAAGAAGGTCGACGTTTCGGAGCCGAGCGCGGTGGCCGCCGCGGGCAAGCGCATCGCGGACGTGCCGCTCAGCACCTGGAAGGAATATCTGACCTTCCGCTTCCTGAGCGACCACGCGAACAATCTGCCCAAGGGGTTCGATGACGCCCGCTTCGGCTTCTACGGCAAGACGATGAACGACGTGCCCGAGCAGCGCGCGCGGTGGAAGCGGGGCATGTCGATGCTTGACGACAGCCTCGGCGAAGCGGTCGGCCAGCTCTACGTCGCCAAATATTGGCCGACGGAAACGGCGCGGCAGGCCGATGAGCTCGTGAAGGACGTGACCGACGCCTATCGCGAGAAGATCACCAATGCGGCGTGGATGGACGAGCCGACGCGCAAGAAGGCGCTGGAGAAGCTCGGCACGTTCGACCCGCGCGTCGGCCATCCGGTGAAGTGGATCGATTATTCGGACCTCAAGGTCAGCCGCACCGATCCGCTCGCCAACGAGATCGCAACCGAGGATTTTCAGTGGAAGCTGCAGCTGAAGCGCTTCCCGCATCCGGTCGACCGGACCTTGTGGGACATGACCCCGCAGACGGTGAATGCCTATTACGACCCGACGATGAACCAGATCACGGTTCCAGCGGCGATCCTGCAGCCGCCCTTCTTCGACGCCAATGCCGACCCGGCGGTCAATTATGCCGAGACCGGCGCGACGACGATCGGTCACGAAATGGGCCACGGCTTCGACGACCAGGGGCGCCAGTATGACGCCAAGGGGCGGCTGAAGGACTGGTGGACCCCGGCGACGGCGGCCAAGTACAAGGTGAAGGCCGACCGGCTCGCCGCGCAGTTCGACCAGTATGAGCCGATCCCGGGCGTGCACATCAAAGGCAAGCTGACGCTGGGCGAGAACCTCGCCGATTTGGGTGGCCTTGAGGCGGCCTATGCGGCGTACCGGCGCTATGTCGCGCGGCACGGCGAGCCGCCGGTGATCGACGGCTATACGGGCGACCAGCGCTTCTTCATTGCTTACGCGCAGGCCTGGCAGGGCAAGCGACGCGAAGGCGCGGAGCGGCAGCAGCTGCTGAGCGACCCGCACAGCCCGGACAAGTATCGGGTCGACGGGATCGTCCGCAATTTCGACCCCTGGTACAAGGCGTTCAACGTCCAGCCCGGCGACAAGCTCTATCTGCCGCCCGAGCAGCGCGTCCACGTCTGGTAGCCGACGCTAAGGAAACCGGGCGGCTCGCCAGTCGCCCGGATGCCGTCGTTCGTCGAAAAAACTTGCGTTACTACCGTTAGTTAGGGCATTTGACGCGCTTCCTCCGGAGGGATGATTAATCCATGAAATTCAAGATGTTGACGCTTGCCACGGCGAGTCTCCTGGCGGTCAGCGCGGTTTCGGCCGGCGCCGCCAAGCCGGTGTACGGCGATTGGGGTTACGACGCGAAGGCAATGGACAGCTCGGTCAAGCCGGGCGACGATTTCTGGGCCTACGTCAACGGCAGCTGGGACAAGAACACGCAGATCGCGGCCGACCGCGCCTCGGCGGGCCCGTTCGTGGCGCTGTCCGACAAGTCCGAGGCTGACGTCCGGCAGATCGTCGAGCAACTCGCCAGCGACCCGAACCGCGACCATCTCGGCCAGCAGGTCGGCGACTTCTATTCGAGCTTCATGGATACGGCTGCGATCGAGGCCGCCGGCACCGCGCCGCTGAAGCCCTATCTCGCCGAGATCAACGCCGCCAAGACCCGCGCGCAGCTGCTCTCGCTATTCGTGAAGCCGGGCTATGCGGCGCCGATCGAGATCGGCATCGACCCGGACTTCAAGAGCCCGGACGTATACGCCACGTTCGCCGGCCAGGCGCGCCTCGGCCTGCCGAGCCGCGAATATTATCTCGACGACAGCGCCAAGATGAAGGCGCACCGCGCGGCCTATCGCGATTATATCGTCACGATCGAGAAGCTCGCCGGCATGGCGGATCCTGAAGGATCAGCCGACCGCATCATCGCGCTCGAGACCGAGCTGTCGAAGGTGCAGTGGAAGGCCGCCGACCGCCGCGACATCGACAAGATCTACAACCCGATGACGCGCGCGCAGCTGATCAAGCTGGCGCCGCAGTTCGACTGGAACTCGACGCTCACGAAGATGGGCCTCGGCAATTCCAAGACGATTATTGTCACCGAGCCGTCGGCGGTAGCGGGCGCGGGCAAGATCCTGGCGTCGACGCCGCTGTCGACCTGGAAGGAATGGATCGCGTTCCGCTTCGTCTCTGACCATGCGAGCGTGCTTCCGAAGGCGTTCGACGATGCGCGCTTCGCTTTCTATTCGAAGCAGCTGTCAGGCGTTCAGCAGCAGCGCGAGCGCTGGAAGCGCGGCGTTGCGACGGTCAACGGCGCGCTGGGTGAAGGCGTCGGCGAAATCTACGTGAAGACGCACTACCCGGCGGAATCCGAGCGCCAGATGAAGGAGCTGATCGGCAACCTCGAGGATGCCTACCGTGAGCGGATCAGCAGCAACCAGTGGATGGACTCGGCGACGCGCGCTGCGGCGTTGGAAAAGCTGGCGGCGTTCGAGCCGCGGATCGGCCACCCGGTGAAGTATATCGACTATTCGTCGATGAAGGTCGTGAAGGGCGATCCGCTCGGCAACGCCGTTCGCGCTGCCGATTTCGACTGGAAGCTCCAGCTGAAGCGCTTCCCGAAGCCGGTTGACCGGACGCTGTGGGGCATGTTCCCGCAAACCATCAACGCTTACTATAACCCGCTGGCCAACCAGATCACCTTCCCGGCCGCGATCCTGCAGCCGCCCTTCTTCGATCCCAATGCCGATGCAGCGGCCAATTACGGCGCGATCGGTGCCGTGATCGGCCACGAGATGGGCCACGGCTTCGACAACCAGGGAAGCAAGTTCGATCCGAAGGGCAAGCTTCGTAACTGGTGGAGCCCGGAAGCCGCAAAGTCGTTCGGAACGCGGACCGATACGCTGGTCCAGCAGTACAACAGCTTCAAGCCGTTCCCAGACCTGGCGCTCAACGGCAAGTTGACGCTTGGCGAGAATATCGGCGACCTGTCGGGCGTCGAAGCGGCCTATGCTGCCTACAAGAAGTATGAGGCCAAGCACGGCGCTTCGCCGGTTATCGATGGCCTGACCGGCGACCAGCGCTTCTTCATCGCTTACGCCCAGGCGTGGCAGGAGAAGCAGCGCGAGGATGCCGAGCGCCAGCAGGTCATCACCAACGAGCACAGCCCGGGCAAGTATCGGGTGAACGGCGTCGTCCGGAACGTCGACGCCTGGTACAAGGCGTTCAACGTGCAGCCGGGCGACAAGCTCTACCTGCCGCCGGAGCAGCGCGTTCACATCTGGTAAGCGGCTTTGAAAAACGGCGTCGCCCCGCTAGGGCGGCGCCGTGGTCGCTACTATTCACACTTTAACGACCGAACGTCCGCCCTCGCTCGACGCGATGATGGGCCTGGTCGCCGCCGACATGAACGGCGTCAATGCCGTCATTCTCGATCGGATGCAGAGCAAGGTCGCGCTGATCCCGGAGCTCGCGGGGCATCTCATCGCCGGCGGCGGCAAGCGGATGCGGCCGATGCTGACCCTCGCGAGTGCGAACCTGCTCGGCTATCCCGGAACCCGGCACCACAAGCTCGCCGCTGCGGTCGAGTTCATCCATACCGCCACCCTGCTTCACGACGATGTTGTCGACGGCTCCGGCATGCGCCGGGGCAAGCGCACCGCCAATCTGATCTGGGGCAATCCGGCGAGCGTGCTGGTCGGCGACTTCCTGTTCAGCCGAGCCTTCGAACTGATGGTCGAGGACGGAAGCCTGAAGGTCCTCCGCATCCTCAGCCACGCCTCTGCCGTGATTGCCGAGGGCGAGGTCAACCAGCTGACCGCCCAGCGGCAGATCGACACCGACGAAGACCATTATCTCGAGATCATCAGCGCCAAGACCGCAGCTTTGTTCGCCGCTGCGTGCCGCGTCTCGCCGGTGGTGGCTGAAGCGAGCGAGGACGCGGAGCTGGCGCTGGAATGCTACGGCCGCAACCTCGGCATCGCCTTCCAGCTCAGCGACGACGTCATCGATTATGCGTCTGATGCAGCAACGATGGGCAAGGGCGTCGGCGACGATTTTCGCGACGGCAAGATGACGCTTCCGGTCATCCTAGCCTATGCCCGAGGGAGCGACGACGACCGGGATTTCTGGCGCGCTGCGATCAGCGGCCGGCGGGTATCAGATGAGGACCTTGCCCAAGCCATTCGTCTGCTGCGTAGCACGGAGGCGCTCGCCGACACGGTCGAGCGCGCTCGCCAATATGCGCGCCGCGCGATCGATGCGCTTGCAATGTTCCCGGGAAGCAAGGCGAAGTCGGCGCTGGTCGAAGCGGCCGAGTTCGCCGTCTCTCGCGCTTACTAGGCCCTTTTTGCGCGCCGCGCGCGCATCTCATTCTCGCGGGAGCGGGAGCGAAGCCAGATGATCACTCCGGTGATCCCGAGGATCGGTCCAGCCAGCCCGGTCACAAAGATAATCAGCTGCCAAGCGAACGGCATTTCCGTCCCGATGTGAATCCGCTCCATGAGGCGCATTGCAGATTCCGGATCTTTGATCGGCCCTGACCGACCAGTCCCATCATCGACACCTATTGCGTGATCACCGCCGGTATCTGCGAAGACGATCCGCCAGCGATCGTCCATGGTCGTCGGCCATTTGGCGCTCCTCAATTGAGCGCCGGGCCGGAAGCCACTCGTTACAAGCGCTTGCTGGAACGTCAGACGAGGAGTGGCAATCGGAGGAGCTGAAGCGCGAGCCCATTCTTGTTGAAGAGCGGCAGTTTCGCGAAGGGCCGAACTGAAGAATACCGGGAACGCCATCGACGCTGCCGTGAATGAAAGAACGACCAGCGGCGCGGCAGTCCAAAAGCCAACCTGATGATGGATATTGGCATTGGTGCTTTGTGTCCGACCCCAGCGCAGGCCACGTAATAAATTGCCTTTGACCGGCCACCACAGCCACAGTCCTGAAAGCGCCGAGAACAACAATAGGATCGAAATGCAGCCGACGATCCGTCCCCCGACCCAGGGCAATAGGAGCGAAGCGTGAAGACCGTGGAGCCATCCCATGACCCTTCCCGACGCCACCGGCTCCAACACCTTCGTGGAGGGGTGGAGGAAATAGCGGGTCCGCTGCGGGGCGCCTTCCTTCGCGACGGCGACAAGGACGGGCCCCTCGCCATTCGGGTACGAAATGCTGGCGATAGCTTCGCCGGTCGTGAGCTGCCGCTCAGCCGCAGCCGCGTAGGATGTTGGATCGTCCGACGGCGCGCCATCAACCTGGCTTGGAGGATGAAGAAGCGCTTCGACGCCGTCCTTCCACACCAGTGCCGATCCGCTGAGGAAGATCAGTAGGACCGGAACGGCAGGCGTAAGGCCCAACCACTTGTGGACCTTCAGCCACAGGCTGCGAAGCTGGGCTTTGTTCGGAATAGGCACTTCTTGCGGAACTTAGCGCCGTGACCCTCCCGGAGGGGCCGCGATGAACCAGATGCCACTCAGGGCGACAACGAGAAGCAAAGGCGCCTCGATCCAGCGGCTGACCGTCAAGGGTCCGATTGGCGCCTGAAGAGTCTGCCAGGTGAAATAGAGCGCGGCGCTATGGGCGACCGCGAGAAGGATGAGGAGAACGGTTGCCAGTGCAGCCACAAATACTGAGCGATGCAAGGACCGCAGCTTGAAAATGAACAAGCCCGCGATTGCAGCTCCAAAGACAGCCATCGCCAGCAGCATCACATACGGGCCCGGCCGGTGCCAGTTGTACAGATGCTCGGACTGGTTGAAGTCGCCTACAAGCTTGCTGACGGCAATCTGGGCATCGAAATACCTGAGGACGGTGAACAGGCCACAAATGACGGCAATGCGGAGCCAGAAGGGTGCAGTCGCGGCAGCCTGGACATTGGGTCTCGTCCGCCATGCGACCAGGGCAATGAGCGCGCAGATCAGATAACCTGCGGCAAAGACTGTTTCGGCTCTCACCCCCGGCACTCCCCCACCAAGCCCACCTTGGAGATTGGATATACTTGCGATTCACTTCCGCCAAGCCCGACCGAGGGTGTGTTTGCGCTGTTCGGCAACGATTCGCCAACCCTTCTCCGGCCTCGTCGCAACCCATTGTGAAATCTGCGTCAAATCGGGACGAGGGTGATTCGACCGTTGCGAAAAAGGGGGGATTGTCGTAAGTTAATCAGGATTTAATCGGGGCAGGGGCGTGGCATGAATTTTCAGTCGCGTACGAAGACGTTCAGAAATGCCAGTCCAGTCAACGGCAACGACAAATTCTCGACCGTCGCGATCATTGGCGGCGGTCCCGCAGGTCTGACCGCGGCCTATGAACTCCACAAGCATAGCGATGCCCATCATCCGGTTGTGTTCGAAGAGAGCGACCAGGTCGGCGGAATCTCGCGGACAGTCGTCTACAAGGGCTATCGTTACGATATCGGCGGTCATCGCTTCTTCACGAAGGTCAAGCCCGTCCAGCAACTTTGGAAAGAGGTCCTGCCCAACGACTTCCTGAAGCGGCCGCGCCTCAGCCGGATCTACTACCGCAGCAAATATTTCGCGTACCCGCTGAAGCCCTTGAACGCCCTGATGAACATGGGGGCCTATGAATCGGTGCGCATCCTGCTGAGCTACGCCAAGTGGCAGGTCCGCCCCAGCAAAGAAGAGCACACGTTCGACCAGTGGGTGACCAACCGCTTCGGCGGCCGGCTGTTCTGGCACTTCTTCAAGTCCTACACCGAGAAGGTCTGGGGCCTTCCTTGCAATGAGATCCGCGCTGACTGGGCGGCCCAGCGGATCAAGAATCTGTCGCTCTTCAAAGCCGTCTGGAACGCCCTTTCCGGCTCCAACGACACCCACAGCCTGATCGAGGAATTCGATTATCCGCGGCTCGGCCCGGGAATGATGTGGGAGGCTTTCCGCGACCGCGTCGTCGAGAAGGGCGGCGAAGTGCGGATGAAGGAGCGCGTACGCAAGATCCATCGCGACGACCGCGCCATCCGCGCCGTCGAGATCGAAAATGCGGATGACGGAAGCTCGTACGTCTTCCAGGCGGACCAGTTCATCTCTTCGATGCCCATCACCGCGCTGATCGACAACATGGTCCCGCCGGCACCCGCGCACGTGCAGAGGGCGGCAGACAAGCTCAAGTATCGCGACTTCCTGATCGTTACGCTGATCCTGAAGAAGAAGAACCTGTTCCCCGACAATTGGATCTACATTCATTCGCCCGAGGTGAACGTCGGACGCATCCAGAACTTCCGCTCATGGTCGCCGGAAATGCTCCCGGACGAAGATCATTCGAGCATTGGCATGGAATATTTCTGCAACCAGGGCGACGAGCTCTGGGAAAAGGAAAATGGCGAGCTCGTCAAGCTGGCGGAGGCAGAGCTGCGCAAGCTCAACCTCGTCGGCGACGCAGAGGTGGTCGACGGCACCGTCATTCGCCAGCCGAAGGCTTATCCGGTCTATGACCATGAGTATCAGGAGGCGCTGGAAGTCATCCGCAACTGGCTGGACAACTTCCCGAACCTGCAGCTCGTCGGCCGCAACGGCATGCACCGCTACAACAACCAGGATCACTCCATGCTGACGGCGATGCTGGCGGTGAAGAACATCCTGGGCGAGAAGCACGACCTGTGGTCGGTCAACGTCGAGCAGGAATATCACGAGGAAGAGTCGCCGGCGGCCGAGCCCGACCGCGCCCCGAAATATGCCGAACGGCTCCAGCCGGTGCGAGTTCTCGCCCAAGCGTCCTGAACGCCAACCCGTGCGCGACGCCGTCTCCGTCATCGTCCCGGCCTATAACGCCGAAGCGACGCTGCCTGAGTGCCTGAAGGCGCTAAAGGCAGCGATGCAACCGCAGGACGAACTCATCCTCTTCGACGACGGATCGACGGATTCGACACGCAGCATCGCCGAAGCCGCGGGAGCGCGGATCGTCAGCAATCCCGGCTCACCGCGCGGGCCAGGGCATGGCCGGAACATGGCGGCGAAGAGCGCGACCAAGCCCTATCTGATGTTCATCGACGCGGACGTCATCACCCACGCCCACACGATCGACAAGCTGGCGGAGGAGGTCGAGAAGAGCGGCGCGGTGGCGGCCATCGGCTCATACGACGACCACCCGCGTTCGAGGCGGCTACCCGCGCTATATGCGAACTTGCGCCATCATTTCGTGCATCAGTCGGGCCGACGCGAAGCGACGACTTTCTGGTCGGGCATCGGCCTGATGAAGGCCGACGTCTTCCGCGAGTTTGGCGGTTACGACGATGTATTGTTCAAGCATCCGAGCATCGAGGACGTCGAGCTTGGCATGCGCCTCATCAATGCCGGCAAACGCATCAGGCTGGTTCCGGAAGCGCAGGGGACGCACTGGAAGGACTGGACGCTGTGGCGCGTTTGGCACACCGATGTGGTGAGGCGCGCCCTGCCCTGGTGCCGCCTGATCGCTGACGGGCAATTGGCCGAGCCGGATCTGAATCTAGCGAGGAAGGAGCAGGTCCTGGCATTACTAGCGCTGGGTGTTCCGACGACGCTGGTCGCTGGCATCTTCTGGCACGCCATCTGGATCGCGACCGCAGCTCTGCTTGCCCTTTACGTGGTCGGCATCCTCCCGTTCGTGCGGCTGCTAGCGAAGCGGATGAACCCGCCGCAACTCATCGGCGCGGTTCTGATGCACCTCTGCTACCATATCTATGCGAGCTGCACTTACGCGGCGGTCATCCTTGCGACGCGGCTCGGCCTGCGGCGTCCGTCCGGACAGCCGGCCGGAACACCGTCGAAGCGTGTGAGCGAGTTGGTCGGCTAGCGTCGGGGGCTACCTTCCCGTTTCGAAACACCTCGCTGCATGAAGCGGCCGTCGCGTTTCAATTTAGGAAGCAATGGGATACGCCAGCGCCATGGGACGGACCTATTCAGAACAGAAACGGATCCTGATTACCGGCGGTGCGGGATTCCTCGGCTCGCATCTTTGCGAGCGGTTGCTGGAACAGGGCTGCGAAGTCCTTTGCGTCGACAATCTCTTCACCGGCAGCAAGAACAACATCGCGCACCTGCGGGATCACCCGCGTTTCGAGTTCATGCGCCACGACGTGACCTTCCCGCTGTTCGTGGAGGTCGACGAGATTTATAATCTCGCCTGCCCGGCGTCGCCGATCCACTACCAGCACGACCCGGTGCAAACGACGAAGACGTCGGTCCATGGCGCGATCAACATGCTGGGGCTCGCCAAGCGCCTTGGCGTGAAGATCCTGCAGGCCTCGACCAGCGAAGTTTACGGCGACCCGGCCGTCCATCCGCAGACCGAGGAATATTGGGGCCACGTGAACCCGATCGGCACGAGGTCCTGCTACGATGAGGGCAAGCGCTGCGCCGAGACCCTATTCTTCGACTACCACCGCCAAATGGGCCTAGAGATCAAGGTCGCGCGCATTTTCAACACCTACGGCCCGCGCATGCATCCGGCGGACGGCCGAGTGGTTTCCAACTTCATCGTCCAGGCACTCAAGAACGAGCCGATCACCATCTACGGAGACGGCAGCCAGACGCGCTCCTTCTGCTACGTCGACGACCTGATCAGCGGGCTGATCGCGCTGATGGAGACGGGCCGTGACGTCACCGGCCCGATCAACATCGGCAATCCCAACGAATTCACCATCCGTGAGCTTGCGACCCAGGTCATCGAACGCACCGGCTCGAAGTCGCAACTCATCGAAAACCCACTTCCCTCGGACGATCCCAAGCAGCGCCAGCCGGACATCACCAAGGCGAAAGACGTGCTCGGATGGCAGCCGACGGTGCCGCTCGAGAAGGGTCTTGGCCGCACGATCGCCTATTTCCGTGAGCTGCTGGCCGACAAGATCGAAATGCCGAACGAGGCACGTCCACGGGCCATCGGCTAGACGGCTTCTCAAGCGAGCCCATCCCCCTAAGGGTGATGGACGCATGACCCGGAAGTATCATGAATAGCCTGCCGATCGACGCGGTGCTTGGCGACCTGCTCGCTGCGCTGCGCGGGAACACGCGGGCACTGCTGATCGCGCCGCCGGGTGCGGGCAAGACGACGCGGGTCGCTCCAGCGCTGCTCCGCGAAGGTTGGTGCAAAGGCCAGGTGCTCTTGCTCGTGCCGCGCAGGCTCGCCGCTCGCGCTGCAGCGGAGTTCATGGCCGCAGCGCTAGGCGAGAAGCCCGGGCAGACGATCGGTTATGCCACGCGGCTCGACAGCAAGGTCGGCAAGGGCACGCGCGTTGTCGTGATGACCCACGGCGTATTCCTGTCGCAAATCCAGGCCGATCCGGAATTAGCGGGCGTCTCTATTGTGCTGTTCGACGAGGTGCATGAGCGCAGCCTCGACAATGACCTGGCGCTCGCGCTGGCTCTGGATACGGCAAGCGCATTTCGTAACGACCTTCGCTTGCTCGCCATGTCAGCGACGCTCGACGTGGATCGGTTCAAGCGACTGCTGGACAATCCGCCGACCATTGTCAGCGAAGGCAAGAGCTTCCCGCTGACAATCGAGCACATCGGCCGGGATGCGACCGCGAGGGTCGAACCGCAAATGGCTTCGGCGATCCGCACGGCCCTCGGTGAGCATGAAGGATCGCTGCTCGCATTCCTGCCGGGCGTCGCCGAGATCGAACGGACGGTCGATGCGCTGGGCAAGCTTCCGTCTGACGTGGAGCTGCACAAGCTGCACGGCGCGATCGAGCCTGCATTGCAGCGGAAGGCGCTCGCAGTTCCGCCACAGGGCAAGCGCAAGCTCGTCCTCGCCACCAGCATTGCCGAGACCAGCGTTACGCTGGAGGGAGTGCGCATCGTCGTGGACAGCGGGCTCGCGCGCCGCCCTCGCTACGACCGCGGAGCGGGTCTCACGCGGCTGGTGACCGAACGAGCCAGCCGGGCGGCAGTGACGCAGCGCGCCGGGCGTGCCGCGCGACAAGCGCCTGGAATTGCAATCCGCTTGTGGGAGGAAGCGGCGACCTCGTCCCTGCCCGCCCATGATCCGCCCGAAATCATAGAAGCGGACCTGTCGAGCCTGCTGCTGACCTGCCTGCTCTGGGGCGAGGCCGATCCGAGCCGCCTGCCCTTCCTTGATCCGCCCCCCGCCGCGGCAATAGAGGAAGCGAAAAAACGGCTGGTGGCGATTGGGGCAATCGATGGCGAAGGCCGGGTCACCAATCATGGGCGCGCCATCGCCGCGCTGCCGCTAGAGCCGCGGCTGGCGCACATGCTGATCGATGCGAAGGAGCGCGGCATTGGGGCAGCCGCTACCGACGTTGCGGTACTGCTCACCGAGCGCGGGCTGGGCGGCAACGACCCCGACCTGGAGTTGCGATGGCGGCGGTGGCGATTGGACCGATCTCCACGAGCAGAAGCGGCCCGGAATCTCGCCGGCAGCTGGCGGCGACGCCTGAAGGTAGATGCCGGCAGGGTCGACGAGCGCGACCTGGGCCGAGCTTTGGCCCTCGCCTTTCCCGACCGCGTCTCCCGTCGCCGTGATGCGTCGGGGGAAAGCTGGCAGTCGGTGGGTGGTCGAGGTTTCCGGCTCGATCCGGCATCGTCGCTTGCAGCGAATTCGTGGCTGGCCGTCGGCGAAGTTGCGGGGCATGCATCAGGCGCGCGCATCCTGTCTGCAGCGGCCATCGAAGAGAGTGCGGTGCTCGATCTCTTCGATGATCGCATCGAGACGCGGCACGACGGCGACTTTGACCCCGCAACCGGGTCCGTTACGCCGACGCGTAGCCGACGGTTGGGCTCAATCAGGCTCAGCACTGCGCCCGACCCCAAGCCGGACCAGGCGGCGATCGAGCAGGCTTTGCTTGAAGGCGTTCGCGAGCACGGCCTCGACCTGCTGCCGTGGGACGATAACGCGCGGCAGCTTCGCGACCGCGCTGCGTTCGCGCATGGTTTCGATGGCGCAGTCTCGCCGTTGGACGTGCAGGGGTTGCTTGATCGCGCTGAGGAATGGCTAGCGCCGCTGCTGTCGGGCAAGCGCCGCCTGGGTGACATTCCACCACACGCCATCACCACGGCGCTGCAGGGACTTCTCGGTCATGATGCGATGCCGAAGCTCGACCGCCTCGCGCCAGCGGAATTCGCCAGTCCGGCGGGCAACCGGCACCCGATCGATTATTCCGCGTCTGGTGGCCCTGCGGTTGAGGTCCGGGCCCAGGCCCTGTTCGGACTGTCGCAGCACCCGTCAGTAGCCGGCGGACAGGTACCGCTGACGCTGGCGATCACGTCACCGGCCGGAAGACCGATCCAGACCACCAAGGACCTTCCAGGATTCTGGGCAGGGAGCTGGCGCGACGTCGCAAAGGAAATGCGCGGCCGCTACCCGAAGCATCCCTGGCCGGACGACCCAGCGTCGGCAGCGCCGACGCTGAAATCGAAGCGGGCGACTAAGAGCCCTTAACCGGCACCATTAAGTGAGCGTAAGGCGTCCCAGCCCACATGACATAAGGCACGGACGTGTCGGGCTTGGTGCCCGCGGGATGCCCTGCGAGGATTTCCGGCGAGCCTACGACCATGATGTGGGGGCCGGTCTTGACCCAGTCGTTGTCGGCAGTCGGCTGCTTCGCATAGGGATCGGTATTGCTGGCGTCGGTCCCGCCTTCGAGCATGTACATGAGGCCGACCGTGCCAGCCGCCGGCGGCTTGTGAGCGACCCAGGCGGCAACCCACTTCCCGGCGTTGGCGTCAAAGCACATCGGGTCGGGCCCCGGCGTGTCGGGTGCATCGGGCATGCAGGTCCAACCGTTGCTCCCCTTGCGCAGCTCCTTCATCGCGCCGCCTGCATCGACGGTCACGACGGCGGCATCGTGGGCGATCGACGCAGGTGCTGCCGATTCTGCGCTGGAGATTGGATCGGAAGGCTTCGCCGCCGAATCAGTCTTTGTTTCCGTTGCTGCGGTGTTGCTATCCGCCGAACCGGTGCTCTGCTTCATGCAGGCAGCAAGCGAAATCACGCCGGCGAGCAGCAAGGCGCACTGTACTTTCGATGTCATTGGCCCCTCCTTTTCTAATCAGGAAGGACGAGCCGATTAGCACAACAGCCGCGTGCACGCACATGAAAGCGCCTTGATTAGTCAGACGCACTTTGCCACTCGCAGCGGCGATGACGATTGCCCGCATCTCCGAGCTTGAGCGCAAGACCACCCAGTCGGGGAAGGCCAACACCGGCAAGTGGTTGCTGGAGTTCGAACGGCAGCAGGCGCTGCGGCCCGACCCCCTCACCGGCTGGAACGGATCGGGCGATACCAACCCGCAGGTGCGCCTGACCTTCCAGACCAAGGATGCGGCGATCGCTTACTGCGATCGGCACGGACTGAAGTACCACGTCGTGGCAGCGGCTCCCGTCAGGCTCAAGATCCAGGCCTACGCCGACAATTTTCGATAGCGCCGGCTAGGGAGCCTAGCCCCGCCGCCCTTTTCACTTCCCGGGCAATCAATGGCGGGTAATTCCGCTTGCCGAAAATCCGGTTTTAGCCGAGGATTTAGGAAACTGTGCGAGGAACACCTTGCGCTATATAAAAGAAAGAGCTCGGCTTGGGACAAGAGCGAAGCCGCCAGCGGGAATCCTTCCCCAAGTTCGACCTCGTGGCGGCGAAGGCCGCCATGGAGCGGATAAACGCCGCGGTCTGCGTCTTCGAGCTCCGAAAAAGAATGATCGGGCAAGTGTTCATCATGGATGTAAATGATAACGAAGTCGTAT
>JAFBAM010000054.1 GCA_019247755.1 Sphingomonas sp. | reverse complement strand
CCGCGAAGTAACTCAAAGCCGCGTTAGCCGTGAACGGCCTCGCGGCCGCGCCGGGCCGAGCTGGATTCCACGCCAAAAGCGGTGAAGCTTCCGATACTTAAGACTCATACAAGAGACCCTCGCGGGGGAGGATCGATCATGGTCAGTGCGGTACGCTCGCGGCCGAACCATTACGAATTGCTGGGGGTGGGGCCGGCGGCCAGCATCGAGGAAATCAGCCAGGCGTTCGCGCGCAAAATGAGCCTGTTCGGCGCGCATCTGATGGCCGAGGCGCCGCAGATTTCGGTGGCCTATGAGACGCTCCGCGATCCAGCGCGGCGGCAGGCCTACGACCGCACGATCGGCTTCAATGTCGGCACCGAGGCGCGCGCCTGGGGCTTCACGGTGGCACCACCGCGCTGGATGCCGGTCGTTGCGCCGGTCGGTGGCGTGCCGCCAGCGCCCGAGCCACATGTCGAGGTCGAGCCGAGATCTGAAGCTGGGAATTCCCGCGCAGCTGCGATCGGTGAGTCACTGCGAGAGCTGGCGAGGCCGGAGAGACCGACGGTTGAAACGAGGGACGTGCCGTTGCCGGAGCCTGACGCCGAGTCTCTCGTGGACCTCTATGAGCGAATGGGTGAGGAACGGTCCCGCGCGTTCAGGGAGACCCGGTTCGGATGGAAGAAGCCGGCGATCGCCGCCGGCGGACTCCTGCTCGGTGCGGGGCTCATCGGCGGGATTGCCGGCTTTTCGGTGAAGGACAGCGCCCAATCGGCGAAGGCCGAGCCCGCCCTTTCGGTCGCCTTGCCCGATGCAACGACGCCAACGAATGCACCCGAGCCGGCGCAGGCAGATTCACTGATCACTCCAGAGCTTCCCCGGGCCGCTGCGGCCTCGACGCGCAGGCGTATCCCCCAGCCGCAGCGGCCGACCGGAGGCTCGATTGCCTGGGCCGACGATATCGCGAAGGGCTTATCAACGGACGCCCCCGCGGTCGGTCAGGCTGCCGGCGATGCCCAGCCCACCGAAGTCGTCCAGGCGAGCCTGCCGATTTCAAAGAACGTGATCGCGCGGACGATCGAGCGGATCGGCTATCGATGCGGTGAGGTTGCGTCGACGGCGCCGGCGGGTGCGGGCGCCTTCACGGTGACCTGCTCGTCGGGTCAGAGCTACCAGGCGAGGCCCGTGCGCGGCCGCTATCGCTTCAGCCGCTTGGGTGGTGGCTAAACCCTACCGCCGGAAGCGGAGTGAATCGGCCGCTGTCTGCCCGCCGCCACGCTTCGCGGGCGCGGTCGCCGAAGCCGCGTGTACATTGCCGCGCCACCCCGTCTTCACGAACTTGTAGCCCGGGTTCGCCTTGATCAGCACGTCAATATAATCGTCGGCGTAAAAGCGGCTGTCCTGGCGCGTGCAATCGGGGTTCGAGGCGTCGCGGTCCAGCGAGGCCTGGATGTAATTCCGGAAGCTCTTGCCGAACGAGTTCGCCATCGCCTTGAACGCGTCCGGGCCGTCGTCGACCTCGACGATTCCACTGAGATATGCCGCGTAGTTCGCGCCGTTCACCTGGCACCAGGCGACACCTTTCGCCTCGGCCGATCCGGCGCTTGTCACCAGCAGCAGCGCACACGCGCACAATCGTCGCTTCATGAACATACCCTTCCCTGCGACCAGAGAATCATCGAACGCGCGAGGACGCAAGATGGGACGAGTCCGCTGCGAAATGTTCGCGGTCGGTTGAGCGGTAACGTCGACGAAACGACATTTAACAGACGCTTGTGTTGGGGCGGCCGTTGCCTGCATGGTCGGGCGGGAGCAACGGGGCGGGTCAGGGATGAGAGAGGTTTCCGGCGAAGCGGATCCTGACCTCGTCGCCGCCGCAGTCGCGGGAAATCGCGACGCGTTCGAGGCGTTGCTCCGTCGACATTACGACCGGATTCATGGCCTTGCGTGGCGGCTGACCGGCTCTCGTGCCGACGCCGAAGACATAACGCAGGACGTGTGCTGCGCGCTGGTCGAGAAGATCGCCGTGTTCCGGGGCGAGGCGAAGTTCACGACCTGGCTGACCGGGATTACGTTCAATACTGCCCGTGATTTTCGGCGGCGGCGGCGCTCGTTCGCGGGGCTGACCGAGCGGC
>JAFBAM010000047.1 GCA_019247755.1 Sphingomonas sp. | reverse complement strand
GTCGGGCCTCACCATCGGCTGCTGCTGCGGATAGCCCTGGTCCTGCGGGGGCGGCGTACCGAGCGGCAGGCCATTCTCGTCCACCATGGGTGTCACGCCGTTCTCATCGACTGCCTGGTCGCCGAACATCTCTTCTTCGGGCGTCAGCTGCCAGTCGGGGATCGGCACCTGGGTCTCGAATTGCTCGACCGGCCGGTTGGCGACCGCGACGCTCATGAAATCGTGGAAGGCGCGGGCCGGCGCGGTGCCACCCTGCAGGCCGGCAATCGGCCTGGCGTCGTCGCGGCCCATCCATACCGCCGTGGTCAGCCCGCTGGAGAAGCCGATGAACCAGCCGTCCTTGTTGGAGGTCGTCGTGCCCGTCTTGCCAGCAACAGGCCGGCCGATCTGTGCCGCGCGGCCAGTGCCCGATAGCACCGCGGACTGGAGGAGATCGGTCATCTCGGCGGCGACCCAGGGTGCAACAAGCACCCGCTCGTCTCCGCTTTCGTGCTGGTAGAGCAGCCGGCCGTCGGCGGTTACCACGCGGCGAATGCCATAGGGCGTAACCGCGACTCCCTTGGCCTGCACCGAAGCAAAGGCGCGCGCCATGTCGATCACTCGAACTTCGCTCGAACCGAGCACCATCGAGGGATAGGTCGAGATTTGGGTCGTGATGCCAAAGCGTCGGGCCATGTCGGCGATTGTGGTGAAGCCGACCTGAGCACCGATCTTGGCGCTTACCGTGTTGATCGAGCGCGAGAAGGCCTCGCGGAGGCTGACCGGACCGAGATTGGTGCGGGTCGAGTTGCGCGGCGTCCAGCCATCAATCGTCACCGGCTCGTCGACGATCGTGTCGGTCGGCTTCATCCCCGATTCGAGCGCGCTCAGATAGACGAACAATTTGAAGGCCGATCCGGGCTGGCGTTGGGATTGCGTCGCCCGGTTGTAGATCGACGAGACATAATCCTTTCCGCCGACCATCGCCCGGACCGCACCGTCCCGGTCGATCGCCACGAGGGCGCCCTGCGCGCCGTCCGGCGCATTGGCGCGGATTGCCTTATCGGCGGCGACCTGCATGCCGGGATCGAGGGTTGTCCAGACGTCGATCGGATCGGTGGTCTGGTCGATCAGCTGGTCGAGCTGCGGCAGCGCCCAGTCGGTGAAATAGCGGACGCTGTTCTGGTTCGTCGTCTCCTGGATCCGGACCTCGGCAGGATTCGCAGCGGCCGCGGTCTCTGGCGTGATGAAGCCGTTCCTGGCCATCGTCTGGAGGACGACGCTGGAGCGGGAACGCGCGGCCTCGACGTCGGCCGTCGGAGAATAATTGGACGGCGCCTTGACCAGGCCGGCGATGATCGCGGCCTCACCAAGGCTCAAATGATCGGCGCCATGGCCGAAGAATTTCCGCGAGGCTGCGTCGATGCCGTAGGCGCCGCCGCCGAAATAGACGCGGTTGAGGTAGAGCTCGAGAATCTGGTCCTTGGTGAACTTGCGCTCAAGCGCCAGCGCCAAGATCCCTTCCTTGATCTTGCGCATGAAGTTGCGGTTGTTGGTCAGGAAGATGTTGCGCGCCAGCTGCTGGGTGATGGTCGAGGTCGCGCTGACGCGGCGACCCTTTACCACCGCGGCGCCGACCGCGCGGACAAGACCGATCGGGTCGACACCGATATGGCTCCGGAAGCGGCGGTCTTCGGTGGAGATCAGCGCGGCGCGCATTTCCGGCGGAATGCGGTCGTAGGTCAGCCATTGGCCGAAGCTTGGCCCGATCGACACCAGCACCTGACCATTCGCGGCATGAACCCGGATCATCTGGCCTAGGTCGGACCGCTTGGTCAGGTCGGAGTAACTCGGCAGGTAAGCGACCGCGACCGCGACCGCGACGATGAGGGCGAGCACCGACAGCAGGGCCGCGTAAGCGAGCCCTTTTATTATGCCCTTGAAGCTGAGGCGTCCTCTGGAAGTCGGTGCGGTACGAGCCATGTCTTGTTGCGTGGGATAGAAAGCTGCGGCGAACCCGACAATAGGCGCAGCAACAAGGTTAGCCCCGCCTTAACCGTGTCTTAGCCTGTTCGGTCTTAGGTGCGGTCGAATGTCCGCCTTGAGGCATCTGTTCCTGCTTGCTGCGCTGATCGCCGTTCCATCGGCGGTCGGAGCGCAATGCCGCCTATGCAGCGCGCCAACGACCGCACGACCGGTTGAGGTTCCCGGCGGCGATGTCGAGCTCCGCATCGAATCGAGCCTCAACTTCGATCGCCTGATTCTCGGCGGCGCGGGTGCGGGCGCGGTGACGCTCCGTCCCGACGGGTCTGCCGGCACCGAAGGATCGGTCATGCAGCTGGGCCCGCGAGCGACGGTCGGTACGGTCGAGGTCCACGGCGAGGCCAACCGGCCGGTGCGGGTGGAAATCCCGCATCGCATCGACCTTTACTCGATCGGCGGCGGCCGGATGACCCTGGAGGACGTGAGCACCGACCTTCCTGCCAGCCCGCATCTCGACGCCGCCGGCAACTTAAGCTTCCGCTTCGGTGGGCGCCTCGTGGTCAGTGGCGATACCGATGGTCCCTATCGCGGCGACCTCCCGATTACGGTCGAATATCTCTGACGCAGGCCGCGCAAATCCTAAGCGCGCATTAACCATAAGATTGAGCGAAGCCGTAAGCGGTTCTGGTTAATGGGACGGTGACGATACCTGCCCGCTCGGGGGTCAGGTGGGCAGTGGGGACAGATATGAGGGATTGCCTCAAGATCATCGGCGCGGCTTCGGCGCTCGCCCTGTACAGCGTTCCCGCGGCGGCAGTCAGCCCCGCAACCCAGGCGACGGCCACGGCACGGGTATTCCGGCCGCTGACCATCCAGTTTCAGCAGAATCTTGATTTCGGCAATCTGGTTCTCAGTGGCGGCGTCTTTGCCGGTCAGGTGATCAGCATGGACCAGGCCGGCGTGCTGACCGGCTGCGGCAGCAACGTGACCTGCTCGGGCGCTCCGGCGCCGGCGCGCTACAAGCTTATCGGAACGAACAATGCGATCGTGACCATCACCTGCCCCGGCTTCAACCTGACGGGGCCGGGGACGCTCGCTTTCACACCGAACGCCCCGGCGACCGTAAACCTCGGCGCCAACGGCTCGACGACCGGAGTCATCTTCGGGATCGGCGGCTCGATCACGCTCGCGTCGACGACTCCGGACGGCACGTACACCGGGACCTTCCAGGTCACCGCCGACTATCAGTGAGCTTCAGTTAGGCGGCGCTCTAAACGCTGCTTCAGTGGGGGAGGGGGCTGTCCGTCGGGCGGCCCCTTTTCCATATGAGCCGACGCCTCATAACGTCATCGACTATGGTTGACGAAAATTCAACCATTCCGGCGGTAATTCCGCGATTTCGTTCAGGAGTGACCGCGGCTTTGCAACGTCCTTCGATGATCATTGCCTGGTTTCTGGCGGCGCTGGCTTGCATGGTCGGCGCGGGGGGATCCGCGCGCGCCGCGACGGCAACTGCATCGGTCTCGGCGAACAATGTAAAGCCGCTGGTGCTGTCTAAGGTTTCCGACCTGAGCCTCGGGACCATTACGCTTGGTCCGGGTACGTGGAGCAACGCTACTGTTTCGGTTTCCCAGGCAGGCGTGCTGAGCTGCGGCAACGCTAACCTATCCTGCACCGGCGCCGTGGCCGCCGCGACCTATAACGTCCAAGGATCAAACCAACAGACTGTGTTGATCAGGGCTCCAAACCTTATCCTGACTAGTCAGACGGACCCGACGCAGACGCTGGCCATGACCACGAATGCGCCGGCAAGCCTAGTGCTCACCAACTCGGGCTTCCCCGGCGTCAACTTCTCGATCGGCGGATCAGTGACTCTGAATTCGACGACATCAGGCGGAACCTATGTCGGGACGTTCAACGTCACGGCCGATTATCAGTGAAATCGGCGGATTTGCGACGAATCCCGGCTTATGGTTGACCGAAAATAAACCATTACGGACCATAGCTCAGGCGATCGCTCCATTTCGGAGCCAAGTGGGGATCGCTGTTATGAATATCTGGACCAGGTCCATAATTGCCGCGAGCCTCGCGGTCGCACCTTTCTCGAGCGCTGTAGCCGGCGTTGGCGACCTTTTGGTCGCACCGACGCGGATCGTGCTCGATGGCCGCAAGGGCGCCGAGATCATCCTCAACAATATCGGCACTGAGCCGGCGACATACCGCGTGTCGATCGAGTTCCGCCGGATGACGGAGGCGGGCGACCTGGTTGACGTCACGACGCCAAGTACGGCCGACCAGACCGCGGAAGACATGATCGTTTACGCGCCTCGTAAGGTGACGCTGGCGCCGAACGAGCCGCAGGCAATCCGCATCGCGGCTCGCCCGCCACAAGGTCTGCCGGACGGTGAATATCGCGTGCACATGTTGTTCCGCGCGATCCCGCCCGCCACGCCCGTCGTGCAGGGCCCAGCCGCGGAATCGAAGGGCGTGCAATTCAAGTTGACGCCTGTCTACGGAGTGACGATCCCGGTAATCGTGCGCCTCGGTAACTTGCAGGTCGCGGCGGGAATTGCCGGTGTTCATGTCGAGAAGAAGGACGGCGGTGTCGCTGTCGGTCTCGATCTAACTCGGACGGGCACCCGCTCGACGTTTGGTGAAGTTCGGGTGCTGAAGGCCGGTATCAAGGATCCGATTGCGATCCAGAAGGGCATCGCGGTCTACACCGAGATCGGCAAGCGCCACGTCAGTGTGCCTGTCGCCGATGCCTACAAGGCCGCGGCGAGCGGGCCGGTCACGGTCGAATATATCGAGACCTACGACGACGGCCGGCAGACCATCGCCGAGACCCAGGTGGTCCTGCGTTAGGCCGAGCGGGCCCCAAGCGAGCAGTCTACGATGGCTGGCGGCCGCTCCTGGCTGCGGAAAACGGCGATGCTGCTGGCGCTTTGCGCCGGCAGCCTCGGCGCATCTGTACCGGAGAAACCTGCGTCGTCGCTCGCCGCTTGGGCGCCCGATCCTGAAGAGCAATACATACTCGACGTGAACATCCGTCAGCTGCGGCTGGGGGACACGGTTCGCGCCTACAATGCGCCCGAAGGCACATGTGTCGTCTTAGGCGACTTTTTGACCGCACTCGACGTGCCCATGCGGATCGACATCAGCGCCAAGAAAGCGAGCGGGTGGGCGTTCAAGGAAGGCAACCGGATTACAATCGACTACGCCGCGCTAACGGCGAGCTACGGGGCGAAGAAGGTCGAGAAGATCGGGCCTGGCACCATCCGGGAGACCCCCGACGGCTGGTGCGTCCAGGCGACCGCACTGACGCGCTGGTTCGGCATCGGCGTGAAGCCGCTGACTTCGGGTTCGCTACTCATCCTTGAATCGGAAGCAAAATTGCCGGTCGAGCTGGCGATGGAGCGTCAGCAACGCGCTTCCCGCATCCACAAAGCGAGCTTCGACCTGAAATCGCTGCCGCAGGTGCGGATCCCATATCGGATGTGGCGGACGCCCGCGCTGGACTTCGTCGTCAGTGGCGGCGTGACTTACCGGGCGAGCGATGGTGTGCGCGTCGACCGCCAGAGCTCTGTCTATGCCGCGGGCGAGATCGCGCATCTGTCCTACGACGCGCAGATCACAACGACCAACAAGGGCAAGCCCAATCTTCTGCGCGTGCGAGCTTATCGTTCGGACCCTGATGGACATCTGCTGGGGCCGTTGAAGGCAACCCACGTCGGCTTCGGGGATGTCGAGGGGTTCGACAGCCGCCTGACCGGAGCGTCAGCCGCAGGCCGCGGGGTCGTGGTGACCAACCGGCCGCTGACCGCGCGCACCGCGTTTGATCGAACCCGCATCGAAGGCGATCTGCCGACCGGCTGGGAGGCCGAGCTCTATCGCAACGGCGAGCTGCTCGGCTTTGCGAAGTCGGACGGCACCCAGCGCTATATCTTTGAAGACGTTCAGCTTCTTTATGGCGAAAACCGCATACGGGTGGTCCTCTACGGCCCGCAAGGGCAGGTTCACGAACGCGAAGATCTGCTCAACGTCGGCCAGGACAACGTGCCCAAGGGCAAGACCTGGTATTGGGCCGGCGTCAATCAGCCGGGCCGCGACCTCATCACGCTCGAAAAACCTCCCGATTCGACGATCCTGCCCAAGGCGCGGGGCGCAGTTTCGGTCGAACATGGGCTCGACGACCGCACGTCAGTCGGCGTGCTGGCACGGGCCATG
>JAFBAM010000039.1 GCA_019247755.1 Sphingomonas sp. | reverse complement strand
CGGGTTAGTGGCCGCGAGCCCTGCGAAGCTTAGGATCATGATTGCCTGGCACAGCAGGATCCAGCTCTTGCGGCGGCCGACGCGCTCCAAGACGGGCAGCTTCAGTCGATCAACGACCGGCGACCACAGGAACTTGAAGCTGTAGCTGAGCCCGATCCACGACAGCACGCCGATCGTGGCGAGGTTGATCTTGGCCTCACCCAACCAGGCATTCAGCGTGCCGATGAGGAGCGCGTAAGGCAGGCCGGAGGAAAAGCCGAACGCCAGCATCGTCGACGATTTGCGGGTCGACAGCGCCGCCTTGAGAAGCTTCCATCCCTTGGGTCGTTCGCCTGCCACCGGTGTTCCCTCCCTTTGGCTGAGATTACAGCCTTAGACAGGTTTCACGGCGTGCCTAGCCCCGCGATGAATGGCCGCGGATCAGCCCTCTTCCTTCACGGCAATGAACAGCTCGACGCCCTTCGGCACCTTGACCTTGCGGCCCTGGAGATGGCGGTCGATGCACTCGATCGCCTTCATCAGCTGGCGATCGGTATAGGGCTTGCGGACGCACCCCACCGCAATCTCCTGCGCGCCTTCATATTCGTGGCCGGTCGCGAAAAGTGTCGGGATGCCCTGCTTCTTCGCGGCCCGGGCGAGTTCGATGCCCGTGCGGTCACCGCGCAGGCGGACGTCGCTGAGGATCAGGTGCACTTCTTCGCGCCCGAGGACATTCAGCGCCTCGTCGAGGTCGTCGACGGTCGCCACGATCTCGTAACCGGCATCTCCGAGGATATTTTCGTTATCGAACGCGGTCAGCGGTTCATCCTCGACGATGAGGATCCGCTTGACGACCTGCTTACGCTTCCCGAACAGCATCTTATTCCTGACCTATGACTACGCCCCCGCAACGAACGAGGCGCAAACCGGTGCCGAACAGCCGCCGCAGACGGGCGCATCCTGTAACCGCTGCGCCTCAATCGCGCGAGAGTGGACCGCAACGGATCGCAAAATTGCTCGCGCGTGCGGGCGTCGCATCGCGCCGCGAGATCGAACGCATGATTGCCGAAGGGCGGATCGCCATCAATGGCGAAAAGCTCACCACGCCCGCCACGCTGCTGGAAAATCTCGCCGGCGTGACGGTCGATGGGAAGCCGGTGCAACCTGCAGCCGCCACGCGGCTCTTTCGCTTCTACAAGCCGCAGGGAACGATCACCGCCGCGCACGACCCGAAGGGCCGCCCGACGATCTATGACCGCCTTCCACCGGGGCTCCCCCGGCTGATGCCGGTCGGCCGCCTCGACTTCATGACCGAAGGGCTGCTGCTGCTCACCAACGACGGCGAATTGAAGCGGCAGCTGGAGCTTCCGCGCACCGGAGTCGTCCGGACCTATCGCGCCCGCGCATACGGCCAGGTTACCCAGGCTCAGCTGGAACGGCTCGCCGAGGGCGTCACGATCGACGGCATCCACTACGGATCGATCAACGCCAACCTCGACCGCCGCACGGGCAGCAATTGCTGGGTCGAGATGAGCCTGACCGAAGGAAAGAATCGCGAGGTCCGCAACGTCCTCGCCCATCTCGGCCTGCAGGTCTCGCGACTGATCCGCACCGCTTACGGTCCGCTGGCCCTCGACGGCCTCGAACCCGGCGACGCCGACGAAGTCGCTCAGGCCGAGCTTGAGGCCTTTCGCAAGACGCTCAAGTGAGGATCATTGCCGGCAAGTGGCGCGGCCGCCCGCTTGAGGCGCCGCCCGGCCAAGGCACCCGCCCCACTGCGGACCGCGTCCGCGAGACCCTCTTCTCGATGCTCGCAAGCCGGCTCGGAAGCTTCCACGATTTGCGAGTCGCCGACCTGTTCGCCGGCAGCGGCGCGCTTGGCCTCGAGGCGCTGTCGCGCGGCGCCGCGTCTGCGACCTTCGTCGAGAACGATTCCAAGGCCGCGGCCATCATCCGCCGCAACGCCGACAGGCTGGAGGCACCGATTCACTTGCTCACCGGCTCGGCACTAGCGCTGCCGGGATCCGATCCCTTCGACCTGATCTTCGCGGACCCACCCTATTCACCCGGCTCCGGCACTGCCGTTGTCGACGCTGTCACCCAGGCGGGCTGGCTCGCTTCAGGCGGCTGGATGAGCGTCGAGACCAGCCGCGAGGACGAAATCGATCCTCTCGAGCTGGAACTCGAAACGACGCGGATTGTCGGCCGCGCGAGGCTTACGCTGTTGCGTCGGCCTTAGAGGCTTTCGCCGCCTTTCGGATCTCGTCCATCTCATTGCCGAGCCGCCGTCCGACCGCGGCCGCCGCAGCCTTGCCGGCCGCCTTCACCGCCTTGCCTGCGCGCTTCCCGCGCGATCCGTCGCTGCTCGTGAAGCCGTGCTCCGCGAGCGCAGCCAACGCGGCCGTCGCCGCGACCGCGACCAGCTCGGCCGCCAGCGGGCTCTGCAGCAGCTTGATGAAGGCGTCGCCCATGTTGGCATCTCCCGAACGCCGCTCGTCGCCGCTCCGGCGGTCGCTGCCGCTCCGTTCGACCAGGGCTGTGGACTTCGCCTTCTTCTTTGGACCGCTTTTGCTCGTCGCTTTCTTCGCCATGACCTGGCTCTCCTATCTTCACCTACAGGCTCAACTCATGCACGGGGCAGGCGTTTCCAAGCCGCTCTGCTGTATTGACACGATAATACACCTAGGTCTATCCTGCTCTTAATAACAGGAGGAACTGGCATGTATTCACAGCAAGAGCTGGATGATGCGGTAACGTCAGGCGTGATTACCGCCGATGCCGCCGCCGCATTGCGGCTGCATATAGAGCAGCAACGCTCGACCGCGATTCCAGATGAAGAGCAATTCCGTCTTCTCACCGGCTTCAACGATATTTTCGTGGCAATCGCGGCGGCCATTCTGCTGTTCGCGGTTGGATGGATCGGCCAGAGCATTGGCCAATCGTCGGGCCTCACTATTGATGAGCGCGGTCCGACCTTCCTTGCGCCGCTGTTCATCGCCGCCACGTCTTGGGGCCTTGCCCTCTACTTCACGGCGAAGCGCCGGATGGCGCTGCCATCGATCCTGTTGCTCCTCGCCTTTGTCGGCGGTGTCTTCGCCACCAGTCTGTTCGGCCTCATTCTTGCCGTCGGGCCCGACACAGTGAACGGTAACGACAAGCTTGGCGGTGCGCTCGCGGCCGTCTCGGCTGCGATTGCCGGCGGTGCCGCCTGGCTGCATTGGCGCAAGTTCCACGTTCCGATCACCGTCGCAGCCGGAGCAGCCTCCGTTGCGGGCATCATCGTCGGCTTGCTGGTCTCGGCTCTCGGCCAGAACATCGAGCAGGCCCGGAACGTGATCCTCGGCCTGGTGCTCTTCCTCGGCGTCGGCATCTTCCTTTTCGCCATGTGGTGGGATTCGTCCGACCGCGCTCGCCTCACGCGCCGCTCGGACGTCGCCTTCTGGCTCCACCTTCTGGCCGCGCCGATGATCGTCCACCCGATCTTCACCCTGCT
>JAFBAM010000010.1 GCA_019247755.1 Sphingomonas sp. | reverse complement strand
TCTTCTCGATCGCCGCCGCGAGCGTCCGCTCGCATATCGCGGACATCCTGCGCGCTGCCAGCGGCGAGACGCGCGTTGAGAAGCTCTGCGCTTTGCTGGAGCCCGGCGTGCGCAAGATCTCTGCGGCTGCAACCAAGCTCATCCGTTCCGAGGTCAAGAACGAGGCGGCGGCACGGCGTGACCGGTTGATCGCGCTCGGCGCCAGCGACGACATCGTGCGGCTGCTGGTGCGCCTCTACGAGCTCGACGGTATCTTCGGCGTCGCCGCGCTTGCATCGCGAAACAAGCTCGACGAGCTCGAAGCGACCCGTGCCTACACCCGCCTGGGTGAGGCGCTTGGGCTTGACTGGGCCCAGCAGCAAGTGGCGCGCTTCGTTCCCTCCGACCAGTGGGAGCGTCTCCTTACGGCCGGTCTCGCCCGCGACTTTGAGCAGCTTCGCATCGAATTCCTGTCGCGTTGCCGCGGCAAGAGTGTCGACGGCGGCGTCGAGGAGTGGGTTGAAGGCCAGCGGGATCGTATTGACCAGTTCCGTGAGCTGATTGGAAGGGCCCGCACTGAAGGTCACGTCAGCGCACCCATGCTCGCGCAAATCGCGGGCCAGGCAAGAATCCTCCTGGCGCGCTGATCCATGCGCATTGCGGTGCTGGTCCCCGATCCGGACTGGCCGGAGCCGTACCGCTGGACCTACGATCCTGAGGCCGCCGCGCTTACTGCGGCCGGCGCGACGGTTGTCCCACTCCCGTGGACACAAGCGACCGACGTCTCCGGTTTCGATCTCGTCACGCCACTCGTGGCGTGGGGTTATCATGCGGAATATCCGCGCTGGCTCAAACTGCTCGACCGTGCCGAGGCCGATCACTGGCCGATGATCAATCCGCCATCCTTGCTTCGCTGGAACGGGGACAAGGCTTATCTTGCCGAACTCGCCGATCGCGGGGTTTCAAGTGTCCCGACAATGGCTGTCGAATCCTGCTGCGACGCCGATCTCGAAGAAGCGCGCCGTCGTTTCAACAGCGATTGGCTCGTTGTGAAGCCCCCGGTTTCAGCCAGTGCGGCGGGCACGCATCGGCTCGGTCCTCACGACGATTTGCCTGCCGACAGCCGCCACCGCCCGCTCATCATCCAGCCGCTCATCGAAGAGATCGCGCGCACCGGCGAATTCTCCCTAATGCTGTTCGGCGGCGACTACAGTCACGCCGTGGTCAAGCGTCCGAAGAGCGGCGATTTTCGCGTCCAGGAGCTTCACGGCGGTGTAACCCTGCCGTGCCGGACTCCGCCGGACGGCGCGATTGAGTTGGCCGAGGCCGCGCTTGCTGCAGCGCCGGCATCAGCCGCCTATGCCCGCGTCGACATCGTGCCCGACGATTCCGGTGTGCTCCGGATCATGGAGCTGGAATTGATCGAGCCCTCGCTGTTCCTTGATCACGCGCCGGACGGCGGCGAGGCCTTCACCCGTTCGCTGATGAATTGCGCTCGAACAGCCACTGCCGGAGAGCGGACGTGAGGTTCGGAGGCTCGTCGGCATCCAGCCGCGCAACGTCGATCTCCGCGACCAATGCGTTCAGCGGGCAGCCCCGCTCGCGCGCTGCGGCTTCGAGCGCCCGCCAGAAGACAGGTTCCAGGCTGATTGAAGTCTGATGGCCGGCTATCAGCACCGACCGCTTTCGGGGCGGTGCGTAGGCCGGCATCAGTACATGTGCTGGCCGCCGTTGATGGACAGCGTCGAGCCCGTGACGAATCCGGCGTTCTCATCGACCAGGAAGGCAACGCCGCGCGCTATCTCCTCGGCCTTGCCGAGGCGCCCGACCGGGATCTTGGCGACGATCTTGCCGAGCACTTCTTCGGGCACGGCCGCTACCATGTCGGTGTCGATGTAGCCGGGGGCGATCGCGTTCACGGTTACGTTGTTGCGCGCACCTTCCTGGGCCAGCGCCTTGGTGAAGCCGTGAATGCCGGACTTGGCGGCGGCATAATTGACCTGTCCATACTGCCCCGCCTGGCCATTGATCGAGCCGATATTAACGATCCGGCCATAGCCGCGACCCTGCATTCCCTCGAACACGGCCTTGGCCATGTTGAAACAGCCGCCGAGGTTAGTGTCTATAACGTCCTGCCACTTCTGGTGGTCCATCCGCTTCATCGTCGTGTCGCGGGTAATGCCCGCATTGTTCACCAGCACGTCGACCGGCCCAAGGTCGGCCTCGATCTTGCGCACACCCTCCTGACAGGCCTCGAAGTCGGATACGTTCCATTTGTAGGCCGGGATTCCGGTGCGGTCGGTGAATTCGCGAGCACGCTCGTCATTGCCCGCATAGTTCGCGGCGACTTTCATCCCCATGTCCTTGAGCGCAACGCTGATCGCTTCGCCGATGCCGCGCGTGCCACCCGTGACGATCGCCACTCGAGCCATGTCTCTCTCCTCTGTTGCGGGGCCGCGCCTTATGACTCGTTGCGCCAGCCTGCAAGTTCACGGCTGATAAGCTGTTCGAGCATCGCGATGCCTTCGGGCGAATCGTTCAGGCAATCGAGCAACGCGAACTTGTCCCCGCCAGCCTGCTTGAACGTCTTGCGTCCGCGAATGCCGAGCTCTTCGAGAGTCTCGATGCAGTCGGCGGAGAAACCTGGCGCCGCGATGGCGACGCGCTTCACGTCTTGCTCGGGATAAGCGGCAAGCATCGCATCGGTCGCGGGCTCCAGCCATTTGGCGCGGCCGAAGCGCGACTGGAACGCGACATCAACTTCGCGGCCAAGCGCTTCCCCGAGCAGGCGTGCGGTCTTTCGGCAGTGACAGTGATACGGATCGCCAAGCTCCAGCGTTCGAACCGGCATCCCATGGAAGCTCAGCAGCAGGCGTTCAGGTTCGAAATCGAGCGAGGCAAACTGCCGTTTCAAGTTTGCGGCAAGCGCGTCGATGTAGAACGGATCGTCGTAATAAGGCGGGAGCGTGCGGAGTGCCGGCTGCCAACGCATTCGCGCGAGCGTCCCGAACACAGCGTCGTTGGCGGTCGCTGTCGTCGCTGCGCAATATTGCGGATAGAGCGGTGCGGTGAGGATGCGGGTGCACCCCTCATCCGCCATCCTTTCCAGCGCCGCGGCGATGCCAGGGTGCCCGTAACGCATCGCATAATGGACGCTGACGTCCGCGAGCCCGTGGCGAAGCGCCTCCGCTTGCCGATGCGCAATTGCGCGCAACGGTGAGCCTTCGTTGGTCCAGATCTGGTTGTAAGCCTCTGCCGACTTCTTCGGTCTCGTGCGCAGGATGATCCCGTGCAGGATGGGCTTCCACGCGATCGGATGGATTTCGACCACGCGCCGGTCGCTCAGAAACTCGGCGAGATAGCGCCGCACGGCGCGCTCTTCGGGTGCATCGGGCGTGCCGAGATTGATCAGCAACATGCCGATTTTCGGCTCGGGAATTGAGGGGTGATCGCTCATGCGGCGCCCATGAGATCGAAGGGAAGGGCCCTAAGCCGCTTGCCCGATCCCGCGTAGATGGCATTCGCGACGGCGGGCGCGACCGGCAATGTGCCGAGACCGCTCAGGCCGCCTGGCGCCTCACTGCTTGGAATGATTTCGACCATGACCTCGGG
>JAFBAM010000148.1 GCA_019247755.1 Sphingomonas sp. | reverse complement strand
ATCCCGACCGAGGTCATCCTGCCGGCGCCCGGCCAGGCGGTAATCGCGATGGAATGCCGCACCAACGACACGCGGACGCAGAGCGTGCTGAGCACCGTCAGCAACTCGATCACTTACGATTGCGTGATGGCCGAGCGTGCCTTCACCCGTGCTCTGGGCGCCACCTGTCATTCCCCGGTAGCGGCCTTCTGTGTGCTCGAAGACGGGGACTTGAGGATGCGCGGCCAGCTGTTCAGCGAGGACGGCGCGGACATGGTCGAGGACCGCGCGGTGATGGATTGCGGCGATTACGCGCCGGCCGAGGCCCTCGCGCGGTCGCTGCTCGCGGCAGCGCCGGAGTCGATCCGGAGGCTGTTCGGCGCTTGACGCGCCTGCTCGTACTGCGGCCGGAGCCCGGTGCCAGCGCAACGGTCGACCGTGCGCGGGCCGCGGGCCTTGATGCCACCAGCGTTCCCTTGTTCGAGATCGAACCGGTCGCGTGGGATTCGCCCGAGGCGGGCTCGTTCGACGGCCTGCTGCTGACCAGCGCCAATGCGATTCGCGCCGGTGGCGAACAGCTGAAGGAGCTGCGCGGGCTGAAGACCTATGCGGTCGGGGCCGCGACGGCCGAAGAAGCACGGGAAGCGGGTTTCGACATCGCCGCGACCGGCGATTCCGGCGTCGATCGGCTGCTCGGATCGATCGATGCCGACTTGAAGCTGCTACATCTCTGCGGTGCGGATCGGCGAAAGCCGCTCGAGGCGAGGCAAGAGATCGCGCCCGTCGCCGTCTATCGGGCGGCGCCGATCCAGTCGCCGGACCTGTCCAAAGCGGGCGGCAGCGTCGCGCTCATTCATTCGCCGCGTGCGGGACGGCGCTTTGCCGAACTCGTCAGTGACCGGTCGTCGATCGCCATCGCCGCGATCAGCCCTGCCGCCGCCGCCGCCGTCGGAGACGGGTGGAAATCGGTCGACGTCGCTGACCGGCCGTCGGACGAAGCGCTGCTGGCCCTCGCGGCGAGGCTGTGCAACAAGCCGCAACCGTAATGAACGGGAGTGGGACCCGAAGCGGAATGGGTTGGGGAGCGCGGCTATTGGTCGGGCTGGTGCTGGTCCTCATTGGCGCGGGGGCGGCAATTTGGGGCCTTGGCCATTATCAGCCCGCCGCGCGCTTCCTGGGCGTCGTACCGGCAGCGCCGCAGGCGGTGGTTCAACCGAAGATCGCGGCGGCACCGGTTCCGCTGGAAGCGCCGGTCCAGGCCAATAGCGCGCGCATCGCCGAGCTCGAATCGCGCCTTTCGAAAGTCGAGAACGCGACCGAGCGGGCGGAAGGGTCCGCGGGCCGGGCGGATGCGTTGGTCATCGCCTTCGCGGCGCGCCGGGCGATCGATCGCGGCGTAGCACTCGGCTATCTCGAGAATCTGCTCGCTTCCCGCTTTGGCGCCCAGCACCAGGCGGCGGTCGCGACGGTGGTCACGGCCTCGCACCAGCCGGTGCGCCTGAATGACCTCATCGCGGAATATGAGACGCTGGGCCCCGACCTTCGGCGCGGCGGGCCGCAGGACAGCTGGTGGGCGAATTTCACGCGCGAGATGGGTTCGCTGGTCGAGGTGCACCGGGCGAGCAAGCCGGCGGTCAACGCCGAAGCGCGATACAACCGCGCGCTGCAGCGGCTTTCGACCGGGGACGTCGACCAGGCGCTGGCCGAAACCATGCGGCTCCCCGGTGCCGAGCGGGCGGGAGACTGGACAACCAAGGCCCGCCGCTACGTCGCTGCTCACCGTGCGCTCGACGAGATCGAGTCCGCGGCACTTCTGCCGGGAACTAACAACCCCCGCTGAGGGGTTGGCAAGCGACACCCCGTTTGCGATTCTGACGACAGTGAGGGTTCAGATCGGCCGCGCTAAGCATCTGCGAATCTGAGCGAAGTTCCGGGAAGGTGAAGGCATGACGTCAGTCTGGAAGCGGATCGGGCTCGGCCTGACGCTCATTGCCGCAGCCTCGGTCACTGCCTCTGCTGCGACCCAGGCTCCCGCACCGGCGCCGGCCAAGGCAGCGCGGCCCGCTCCACCGGCGGCGCCTCCCTACATCCGAGACCGCATCAACGAGCTTGGGCAAGGCTTCGACGGCCGCGTCGGCATCGCCGTCCGGTCGATCGACGAGGGATGGGCCACCGGCTGGAAGGCCGACGAGCTTTACCCGCAACAGAGCGTCAGCAAGCTCTGGGTGTCGATCACGGCGATGGACGCGGTCGACAAGGGCAAGGTCTCGCTCGACGACCAGGTTACGCTGACGCGCGACGACCTCACCGTGTTTCACCAGCCTATCCGCGACCTGATCCTGGGCGGCGGCGGATACACGACCACGCTTGCCGATTTGATGGTGAAGGCCATCACCACCAGCGACAACACCGCCAATGACAAGCTGATGCGCTCGGTTGGCGGGCCGGAAGCCGTGCGCGCGATGATCCGCGAGAAGCATCTCGGCGCGATCCGCTTCTACAATGGTGAGCGCGCGCTGCAGAGCCGCATCGCGGGGCTGCTCTGGAGCCCGAGCTATTCGATCGGCAATGCCTTCTTCGAGGCGCGCGATGCGCTCCCGCTCAGTGTCCGGCAATCGGCGTTCAATCGCTACGTAGCAGACCCGTATGATGGCGCTTCACCGATCGCGATCGTCGATGCACTGGCGCGACTGAAGCGCGGCGAGCTTTTGTCAGCGACGTCCACCGCGCGGTTGCTGGACATCATGAGCAACACGCACACCGGCGCGAACCGGCTGAAGGGGGGCCTCGCGCCCGGATGGGTGCTCAACCACAAGACCGGGACCGGCCAGGAGCTGAACGGGCAGCAGGCCGGATACAACGACATTGGCATCCTGACCTCGCCCGACGGCCGCAGCTATTCGGTGGCGGTGATGATCAAGCTCACGTCAGTGCCGCTGCCGGTGCGGATGACGCTGATGAACAATGTCGTCCGAGCGGTGATCACGCAGCACGACATGCAATACGCCGCGGCGGCCCAGCCTTAAGCTATTCGACCTTTGCGGGCTTGCCGTCGCCGAGCGGCTTCACGTGCACCGTCTTGATGTTGACGAACTCGTGGATGCCGTAGATCCCGCACTCGCGGCCATAACCTGAATGCTTGACCCCGCCGAACGGCGTGCGCGGGTCGGAGCGGACGTTCTCGTTGACGAAGCTCATGCCCGCCTCGAGCTCGTCCGCGGCGATCCGGCGGCCGCGGTCCATGTCGGCGGTGATCACGCCTGAGCCGAGGCCGAACTCACTGTCGTTGGCGATGCGGATGGCGTCGGCCTCGTCGTCCGCGGCGATGATTGCGGCGACGGGACCGAACACTTCTTCGTCATGCGCGGGTTGGCCGGGGCGGACGTTCGACAGCAATGTCGCCGGATACCAGGCGCCGGGCCGGTCGGGGATTTCGCCGCCGAGCAATAGCTTCGCGCCGTTCGCGACGCTGTCCTCGACCTGGCGATGGATCTCGTCGCGGGCCTTCGCGCTGACCAGCGGTCCGAGCTTTGTGCCTTCTTTCGCCGGGTCGCCGATCCCATAGCCGCGCATCGCCTCGGTCATGGCCGCTTCGAAGGCCGCGAGGATCGGCTTCACGACGATGAAGCGCTTGCCGGCGATGCAGCTCTGGCCACCGTTAACCATCCGCGCCTTGGCCGCGAGCTGGGCGGCAGCGGCGATGTCGGCGTCCTCGAGGATCACGTAAGCGTCGGAGCCGCCAAGCTCGAGCACGCACTTCTTGAGCACCGACCCCGCTTCCGATGCGACGGCCTTTCCGGCAGGCACGCTCCCGGTCAGCGTCACCGCCGCGACATTGTCGTCCTTGATGAGCGCCTCGACATATTTGGTCGGGAGCAGCAGCGTCCGGAACAGGTCCTTCGGCACGCCGGCTTGGTGCAGCACTTCCTCGATCGCCAGTGCGCAGCCGGGCACGTTGCTCGCGTGCTTCAACAGCATGCCGTTGCCGGCCATGAGCGCGGGCGCTGCGGCGCGGAACACCTGCCAGAAAGGGAAATTCCACGGCATCACCGCGAGGACGATGCCGATGGGATTGAAGGTGACGAATGCCTCGCCGCCGCCGATGTCGGCCGGCTGGCGGGCGAGGTAGCCCTCCGCATTGTCGGCGAACCAGTCGCAATGGAAGGCGCATTTCTCGATCTCGGCGCGGCCTTCGTCGATGGTCTTGCCCATCTCCTCCGTCATCAGCCGCGCGAACTCGTCCTTGCGCGCGCGGAGGATCTCCGCGGCTTTGTGGATGACAGCTGAGCGCTCGGCGAAGCTCGTGCGGCGCCAGTCGAGGAAGGCAGCGCGGGCGGCCTTGGCGGCTGCCAAGGCATCGTCGAGGCTATGCGGATCGTAGGCTTTGCCCGGCTCGCCGGTCGCGGGATTGATCACCTGCAGCTTGTCGCTGCTCTCACTGGGACGGGTAAGCTCGGCCTGTTCGGACATGGGGACCTCCGATCGAGGAAGTCACATAGGCGCGCGGGCAGCGCACACCAACGCTTCACAAGCTATTTGGCTGATTTCTTGAGACAGCTGGAGCGGGCGAAGGGATTCGAACCACGCGCGGAGGCGCTTGCGCCGGAGCGCCATCAAAAACCCGAGGTTCGATTGCGCGAAGTTTGGAAACTGGAGCGGGCGAAGGGATTCGAACCCTCGACCCCAACCTTGGCAAGGTTGTGCTCTACCCCTGAGCTACGCCCGCTCTGAGCTGACGCCGGGGCTTCCCGGCGGAGGTGAGGCGCGCGCCTAGCATGCACTTGCGCGCTCCTGCAAGGGCGCTTCTCACACGCTTGTGGCGTTCGCTTCAGCCGCCCATATGGGCGCTCGACCGCCGCTGTTGAAGGAGTGTTTCGAGCCTTGGCGACCTTGGGCCTAAGCGAAGCCGAACGCGAATCGATCGAGCGATTCCAGCGCGACGTGGTCGAGCCGTCGATGACGTCGCTCGTCATCCTGGACTTCTGGGCGGAGTGGTGCGGGCCCTGCAAGCAGCTGTCGCCGGTGCTCGACAAGGTCGCCGAAGATTATGCCGCCAAGGGTGTGAAGCTCGCCAAGATTGACGTCGACCAGGAGAAGCTGCTCGCGTCGCAATTCCGGATCCAGTCGATCCCGACGGTCTATGCGATCTACAAGGGCCAGCCGGTCGCCGACCTCACCAATTACCGCAGCGAGGGGCAGATCAAGAAGGCGCTCGACCAGCTGATCACCCAGCTGAAGATCGAGCCCGAAGGCGCGACGCCGCAGGCCGAGATCGAGCCGCTGATCGCGATGGGCGAGCAGGTCCTCGCCGAGGGCGATGCGGCGCGCGCGGCCAACATCTTCCAGCAAGTGCGAGAGATGGCGCCCGACAATCCTGAGGTGATCGGCGGCCTGGTGCGGGCGCTCATCGCGTCGGGGGAAACAGAGGAAGCGCGGACGATTCTCGACGGCCTGGCCGAAGACCAGTCGAAAAAGCCGGAAATCTCGCGCGCGCGCGCAGCATTGGAGGTCGCGTTGGCGCCCAAGGCCGACACGTCGGCGCTGGAGCAGCGGCTCGCCGCCAATCCCGACGACCATGAGGCTCGGCTCGAGCTGGCCAACGCAAAGATGGCCGACGGCGACCGCGACGGAGCCGCCGACGCCTTGCTGGAAATCGTCGGGCGCGACCGCGACTGGAACGAGGGTGCCGCACGGCAACGCTTTCTCCAGCTGCTCGAGGCGCAGGGCCTCGCTGACCCATGGTCGAGCGCACAGCGCCGCCGCCTTTCGGCGCTGCTCTTCACATGAGCCGAACGCTCCGGGTCCCGATCTTCCCGCTGCCCGGCGCGATCCTGTTCCCGCGCACGCAGCTGCCGCTGCACATCTTCGAGCCACGCTATCGCGAGATGGTTCGCGACGCCGTAGATGGCGCCGGGCAGATCGCGATGATCCAACCGCACCGGCTCGACGACGACAACCAGGCGCCGCTCTACGGCGTTGGCTGTGTTGGCGAGGTGGTCGGGGTCGAGGAGCTCGACGATGGACGGTTCAACATCGTCTTGATGGGGTCGAACCGTTTCCGGTTGCTGCGCGAGATCGACACGGACGCCGCCTACCGCTGCGCCGAAATCGACATCACCGCCTTTAGCGATGGCGAGCCCGAACCGCTGGCGAGCATCCAGCGCGCGGAGGTGGAGCGCGAGGCCCGCAAGCTCGGCGATGCGCTTGGCCTGGCCGTGGACTGGGCCGCGGTGGCGCGGCTCGACGACGAGATGCTGGTCAACGCCATCGCCCAGGTTGCGCCGTTCGACGTGGGCGCCAAGCAGGCCTTGCTGGAGGCCGAGTCGCTACAGGACCGCACCGACCTGCTGGTCCAGCTGATGCAGTTCCACCGGATGGCGGTAACCGGCGGCGTCGAGATCGAGCCGACGTTACAGTAGGTTCAAGGTCGACGCGAACGTGTGCGGCCGATCGCTAGCCAGACTGCGACAGTTCCTAAGCCTCCTAACGCGCAAACTGTCGCTGCCTTCCGCAGTGCTTCGCCCGGACTTGGGCAGCCGTACTCGGGATCGTTTGGAACGCAGTCAAAATAGATGCCGAAAAAACTGAACAAAACGAATCCGCCTATCAGGGCAGTGAGAAGTATGGCCAAGGCGATCCGTGCTCTTCGGGTCATCGAAGTATCCTAAATCGGCAGGCCCCGGAGCAGCAGCGGCAGCTCACCGCTTGTGCCGCGCGCTTCGCTCATCAGCTTGTTCCGGAGCGGCGAGATGCGGCCGACGAGGCCCATCCCGAAACGGCGGACTGCCGA
>JAFBAM010000106.1 GCA_019247755.1 Sphingomonas sp. | reverse complement strand
GACCAGCGCGGCGAAGCACGCCTGATCTTCCCCACGCGCCGCAACCTCGAACGGCTCGCGCAGCATTCCACTTTTGAAGAAATCCGTGCCGACGCGCTGGCCCATCCGATCGAGCCGGTCACCCCCTGGGTCGAGGAGCGGGAGGGCGAGCGATTCATTACGATCCCGAACCATCTCGGCTATCCGGTGACCGAAGAACGCCTCGACGGCCTTTGGCGCGGCTAAGAGAAACGCCGAGTCGCCGACACTTCATATGAAAAAGGGGACCCGCCGAGCGGATCCCCTTTCCTTCCGGAACCTTCCTGAACTTACTTCAGGTGGTTCGACAGATGCTTGTTCATCTCGAACATGCTGACCCGGTCCTTACCCCCAAAGACCTTTTTCAGCTTGTCGTCGGCCAGAATTTCCCTCTTGTTTTGAGGATTTTGCAGGTTGTTCTTGCGAATGTGGTCCCACACCTTCGAAACGACCTGGCTGCGCGGAAGCGGCGAGCTGCCGCAAATCGCGGCGAGGTCCGCCGACGGTTGAACCGGGCGGGCCAGTCCGCCCCCTGCTTTCCGACTGCCTTGTGCCATCATGGCCCTCCTGTTGTTCCTATCTGTGGATAGAGCGCAAAGCGGGCAGCATTGCAATGCTCTACCAGAGGGAAATTCAGTCGTTTCTCGTAGGAAACGGAACCACGCGGTTTTGAGCGTCGTGGCCGATGTCCGCACGACCCCCGTACCGAATTCCCGACCGGGCGCACCATTGCTCGACAATCGCGTTCTCTTCGCCACCGAAATCGGGGTCGTTCTCAATGACATCAGTGACGCGGCCAAGACGAAGTCTCCGCACCCGGCGGATGCCTTCGCTGCCCGTCACATGGAACATCGACCGGTCGATCCGATAAAGATGCTCACCGACGTCTTCGATCAACAGGTCGACATCCGTAAAATCGGGCTCGAGCGACGTCCCGAGCAAGTTGGACAGCACGGTCAGGTTGAACGCCATTGCCGGCCCGTCGAGCGCGGGCTCCAGCGCTGAGGCGTCGCGGCGGACGATCCAGTCGAGCGCGCGCGTGACCGCTGCCTCGCCGCCCTCGCGCAGGACGTCCTGGACCATCGGCCCCCACGCGACCTCGATCCCGGCCTTGTAGAGTCCCGCATGAAGGAAACCGGCGTCGCTATAGCCGAGGTAAAGCTTCTTCCTGGCCGCGTCCGGCAGTTCCGCAAGCGCCGCCTCCGCGATCCGGTTCGAGCCATAGCCTCCCCGCGCGAACCACACTGCGTCGATGGTCGGATCGCCCATCGCATCTAGCAGCGCCAGCAGCCGCGCTTCGTCCGGCCCAGCGAAATGGCCCTCCGTCAGGAAGCATTGCGGGTCGATCGCCAGCTCGCAGTCGCCCCGCTTGGCAACGATCGCCTGGACCGCATCGGCGGCTTCGCGCTTGAGTGGGCAGCTTGGGGCAACGACGGCAATGCGCATTCCGTGTCTTAAACCGCCTCGGTAATCACTTCGCAAGCACTGGGGCATAGGCTCTTCCCCAAGCCTTGATGGCTTTGGGAATCGGAGTCGTTGAATGTCAGACGTCCAGGTGTTCGAGCGGGCATCGGCCTCTTTCGCCGCGAGCCTCGCGAAACGCGGGCATCACATCGTCTATCGAGTCAACGAATCAAACCACTGCCCCGGCTGCGGCCGGTCGCACTGGTATATCGGGCGCGTGAGCGCCGAATGCGGCTTTTGCGGCACCGCGGTCCCGCTTGCCGAGGCCCGGCACGATGACGCCCCGGTGACGACGCCTCGCCGCAACAACGTCATTTCGGCCGCCGAGCAGCGGTTGCACCCGCGCATGTCCGCCAAGGGCCGCAATCTGCAGCTGCTGGTCGACGGCTCGCCGGCCAACTTCGCGTTGCAGAACATCTCCGAGGGCGGCGCGATGGGCGACAATGTCGCCAAGCTCGCGCCCGGCGCCAAGGTTCACGTCCGCTTCGAAGGCGGGATCCTGGTGCCGGCCGTCGTCAAATGGGCCGAGGACGGGATGATCGGCCTCGCCTTCATCTCGCCGGTGATGCTCGATCGGCCGGCGAAAACCGCCAACTAGCCCTTCGGCTTCACGAACTTCAGCGCATATTGGTCGGTGTGGCCCTGGATCTTCTTGTCGAAGATCGGCAGCGTGTGATCGTCCGCCGGCCGCCGCAGGAAATTGCCCTCGTCCGCCAGCTTGAACCCCGCTGAGGTCACTTCCTTGATTACCTGCTCGCGGTTGATCCGATGCAGCTTCTCGATCTCCGCATCGCTCAATCCCGGCGCCCCTTCATGGTCGAGGATGAAGAAGATCCCGCCCGGCCTGAGCGCGGCGTAGACCGCCCGGTTGAATGCCAGCGTGTCGACCACACCGTACTTCGCGATCTTCAAGTCATGATAATTCTGCGTGACCCAGGCGAGGTCGAGTGGCTTCGGGAAATTCACCGTCCCGAACGGCTGCACGTCTATCGAGACGTTCTTCCACTTTCCGCTCGCGACCAGCTCCTTGTCGGCGTCAACCGCGCCTTTCCACTTGTCGTTCTCGATGCCGTAGACGTGGCCCTTCGGCCCGACGACATAGCTGATCATCCCGGTGAAATAGCCGCCGCCCGGATAGAATTCGCCGACCGTCATTCCCGGCTTCACGCCGGAGAATGCAAGCGTTTCGGCCGGCAGGCGAAGCGCGTCGAACTGGCGGAAGTCGTTCGGCCGCGCCGGGTTGGCGACGGCATCGGTGAAAATCTTCTGCGGCGCGGCGTCGGCACCTAGCGGCGCAATGGCGATCAGCGGCGCGAGCAGGAAAGTGATACGTCGCATAGCGGCTTCCCCTTCTTTGACCTCCGCGCCCTTATTCGCACCGCCTTGCTGTTGGAGTCTTATTCTACGGATGGCGTCGATCCGACTGCCGACAGCAGTGGATTGCGCCATGCAACTGAATGTTGCAGCTTCCGCCGCTCTTGGAGGGGGTTTCCATGAAACGATCCGCAGCCCTTGGCTTCCTGCTCGCCGGTTTTCTCGCAACCTCAGCGGCGCCGCCGCCAGCCGACTACACCGTCCTCATCAAGGGCGGGACGATCTACGACGGATCGGGCGGTGTGCCCTTCGTCGGCGACGTTGCGATCAAGGGCGACAAGATCGCCTATGTCGGCCCGCATGCGCCGGGGACAGCGGCACGCACCGTCGACGCCACCGGCAAGGCGGTCTCACCCGGCTTCGTCAACATGCTGAGCTGGGCGGTCGAATCCCTCATCGCCGACGGCCGCGGTGAGAGCGATACCCTGCAGGGCGTCACCCTCGAGGTCTTCGGCGAGGGCGATTCGATGGGCCCGCTGACGCCCGAGATGAAGGCGCTGGCGGTTAAGCGGCAGGGGGACATCAAATATCCGATACGCTGGACGAGCCTCGCGCAATATCTCGAATATCTGCAAAAGAAGGGTGTCACGCCCAACGTCGCCTCCTTCATCGGTGCGACCACGGTCCGGGTGCATGAGCTCGGTGAAAAGGACGTGCAGCCCACGCCGGAGCAGCTCGACCGGATGCGCGCGCTCGTCCGCGCTGCAATGAAGGACGGCGCGCTGGGTGTCGGGTCGTCGCTGATCTACGCCCCCGCCAGCTATTCCCAGACTCCCGAGCTGGTCGCGCTGGTTCAGGAGGCGGGCAAGTGCGGCGGCATGTACATTAGCCACATGCGTTCCGAGGGCAACAAGCTCCTCGAAGCGATCGACGAGCTCGTGACGATCAGCAAGGAGTCCGGCGCGCCCGCCGAAATCTACCACTTCAAGCAGGGCGGCAAGCCCAATTGGGACAAGCTCGACGCCGCGATCGCAAAGGTCGAAGCCGCTCGCAAGAGTGGCCAACGGATCACCGCCGACATGTATACCTACACGGCCGGAGCGACGGGCCTCGACGCTTCCATGCCGCGATGGGTTCAGTCCGGCGGCCTTGAGGAATGGATCAAGCGGATGAAGGATCCCGAAGTCCGCACGCGCCTGGTCAAGGAGATGCGGACGCCGTCAAACGACTGGGAAAACCTGCTTCTGCTCTCCGGTAGCCCCGACAACGTCCTGCTGATCGCCTTCAAGAACCCGAAGCTGAAGCCGCTGACCGGCAAGACGCTGGCCGAAGTCGCGAAGATGCGCGGCAAGAGCCCGGAAGAAACGGCGATGGATTTGGTGATCGAGGACGGGAGCCGCGTCGGCACCGTCTATTTCATCATGAGCGAGGATAATGTGAAGCGCGAGGTCGGGCTGCCGTGGATGAGCTTCGGCTCCGACGAGGCGTCAGAGGTGCCCGAGGGCGTGTTCCTGAAGTCGAGCAGCCACCCTCGCGCCTACGGCAATTTCGCGCGCGTGCTCGCCGAATATGTCCGCAAGGACAAGGTCGCCCAGCTGCCCGACGCGATCCGCCGCCTGACCTCGCTTCCCGCATCGAACATCGGCGCCCGCAACCGCGGCTGGCTCGCTCCCGGCTATTACGGCGACGTCGTCGTGTTCGATCCCGCGACCATTCAGGACCACGCCACCTTCGAAAAGCCGAAGCAGCTCGCAACCGGCGTCGACGACGTTTTCGTCAACGGCGTGCAGGTCGTGGCCGACGGCAAGCACACCGGCGCCAAACCCGGTCGTGTCGTACGCGGTCCCGGCTGGACCGGCTGGCCCGGCGGAGGCGCGTGCAAATAGCCTTACCGCGTCATCCCGGCCTTGAGCCGGGATTCTCCTGTTGGCTACGAGCTCAGTCCAGCGGGGATCCGCCGACCCAGTCGATGATGCCCATGGCAAAGGCGATCCCTGCTACGCCGAGCAGCCACACCCGATCCGCGCCGATCTCGAACGCGAGAACTGCGAAGAGAACGGCGATCGCGAACCCGAACCACGGTGCTTGGATGAGGCCGGCGGACCGCAGTTTGGCCCGGGGGATTTGCGCCTCCTTGTCGCTTTGAAACACGGCGGACGCGATGCGGTTACTCATTACTCGTCCCCTGTCGAGGACCCCACCCGAGAGCGCCTAACGGCTAAAGCACGGCATCGTTCCGCAAGCTGAAGCTGGCCGCTCTCGAACCTCGATTCGCCGACCGTTCGATAATGTCTGCAATGGGGAGACGGCGGACTCACGGAATCACAGCGACAGAGCGAGAGTGGTGCTCGCCAGGTTGAGCCGCGCGATATTGTCTAGTCTGGCACTAGGGATATTCTCCGGGCGCTAAATTGGAGGGACGTGAGCATGCTGAAGGCAAGCCGCGCGCACTTGGCGGAATGTCATGAAACCTACCTGGCCCATCTGCTTGCAGCGACGCGAATTTCTGCAACCTTGCTCGCCGCGGCCTTGGCGTGCGCGGTTCACGCCTTCGTGCCGGGCTTGTTCACCCGCTCCGCCAGCCTGCGCGTAGAGCGAGTGCGAGCGAGCATTATCACGCGGCGCAGCGCCTCGATTAGCCCTGAAACGCAGGCGTCGGATGAAGGGGCAGGCTGACAGAGCTTCGACCGCCCGTTTCGACCGAAATGCTAGGCAGGACGAACTGGCAAAATAAGCGATTATCGTTGCCGGAGTTGGTGGGCGATTAGCCATCGCGACGACAATGTGTGGAAGGAGGACACCAGGTCTCCCCTTCCTTTCCCATCGGGCGAACCACTGTTACTCTCCAGCTGGCTTGGGTGGGGGGACCTATGGCGATGTTGCGTTCCATTCAGCTGCTGCGCGGGATTGCCGCCACCGCCGTCGTCTTCCACCATTGCTATAATCCAGGGGTTCCTGGCGCAGCGAGGCATGGGGCCGCTGGCGTCGACATATTCTTCGTCATCTCCGGTTTCATCATGGCCACCGTCGCCGGCAAC
The DNA here is from genome assembly GCA_019247755.1 of Sphingomonas sp. Taxonomy (GTDB): domain Bacteria; phylum Pseudomonadota; class Alphaproteobacteria; order Sphingomonadales; family Sphingomonadaceae; genus Sphingomicrobium. Next base: position 9,718 of record JAFBAM010000106.1, on the reverse strand, counting down.
CGATCATGGGACGAGTTTCTCGGCGATCGCGTGGCTCGCATCTATCCGTTGTGGTTCATCGCCGTGCTGCCCTGGTTCTTCATCCAGCCCAACGGGCTCGGCGTTATCCTGACCTCTCTCACCTTGTGGCCGGTCTGGGGGCACATCGACAAACCGGCGCTGGTGATTGGCTGGACGCTTTCGTACGAAATGCTGTTCTACATCGTGTTCGCGATCGGCATTGCGACACGACGCCCCGTCGTGCCTTTCCTGATCTTCGGCTCGCTCATCCTTCTGGAGCTTGCCTTCAGGAACGTAATGGTGCTGCGCTTCATCGGATCGCCGATGTCGATCGAGTTCCTTGCGGGCGTACTGATGGCGAAACTGCCGAGGCAAAGAGGCCTCGGCGCAGTGCTAATCGTTGCCGGACTGCTCGGCTTGGGTCTCAGTCCCGGGACATTCTACGAATCCATGTACGGGGCCGAAGTATTCTCCCGCGTCGCGGAGTGGGGCGTCCCGGCGGCGATGATCGTCTACGGCACGCTATCGCTCGAGCCGCTCTTGAATTCTCAGGCTTTCGCTGTGCCGTTGTTCATAGGCGACGCCTCCTACTCGATTTACCTGTTTCACCTGCTGACGGTGTATCGGCTGCCCTGGCTTGCAGGTTTGGTCGGCGGCTTGCTTATCGGCGTCCTGGCGCATCTCCTGATTGAGAAGCCGATGGTGCGGGCTGTGCGGGATTTCAAACGAGGTCGGGCGGCCGCATGGCGTTCCCGTTGGGCGGAGAGCCGTCCTTAATTAGCCTTTGCCCAGCCCGACATTGGCTTCCGCGAGGTTGGCGGCTTTCGTTTCCTTCAGCCAGCCGCCTGCCGCTGCCAGTGCCACCAGGAAGGCGACAAACAACCACTCGCGTGTCTTCTTCATGCTGGATCCTATGATTCCGTCTCCGTCACCAACGTCTGCCCGCTGTCCCGAATTCGGCGGGGGCAGGTCGCGTGCAAACCTGCCCCCACGCCGCGCTGGGGGAGTGAACCGGCGCAGCCTGATCCCATTAATCTCTAGTTATAGACTAGGGAATATCCGGAAAATCAATCCGGCTTGCGGAAACGCTGCTTCGTCGCATCGCCGATAGGTCCGAACCGCTCTCTCATCCCTCTTTCCGGATTTGACGTGCTTGGCTCGGGCGCATGGCGCTACTCCGATCCGGTTCAGCCACCTCACGACCCGGATCCTCCTTAAGTTCGCACAAAATGGCGCCGAACCTCGAGACATTAGTGAAGTTAAGGCCGTTCCGCATGCCCGCTGGCTTATTCGCGCCGCACCCAATAGGGCCGCGGCGATGATCGATTCTCCAGTTTTTTTCAGCGGCATCGGCGGCAGCGGGATGCTCCCGCTCGCGTCCATCGTCCGGGCTGGCGGCGCGCGTGTCGCCGGTTCGGACCGCTCGCTCGATGCGGGCCGGACGCCGCACAAGTTCGACTATCTCCGCTCGCTCGGGATCCAGCTCTTCCCGCAGGACGGTTCGGGCCTGCAGAAGGGAATGACGCTAGTTACGTCCGCCGCGGTCGAGCCCACCGTTCCCGACGTGGTCCGCGCACACGAGCTCGGCCTCACCCACCTCACGCGCCCGCAGTTCCTCGCGCAGCTGCTGAACGACGCACAGCGCAGCGTCGCGGTCGGCGGGACCAGCGGCAAGTCGACGGTCACCGGCATGATCGGCTGGATCCTCCAGGCCTGCCACCGCCAGCCGACCGTGATGAACGGCGCGGTGATGAAAAATTTCGTGACCCCCTCCGCTCCCTTCGCAAGCGCGTTGATCGGCGATCCCGAGCTGTTCGTCAGCGAGGTCGACGAGAGCGACGGCTCGATCTCGCTCTATCACCCGGAGATCGCGGTGCTGACCAACATCAGCCTCGATCACAAGGAGATGGATGAGCTCCGCCGCCTGTTCGCCGCTTTCCTTCTCCAGGCGCGCAAGGCCGTCCTCAATCTGGACGACCCCGAAACGCGAGCTCTCGCCGAGGCGGTGCCCGAGAAACTCATCGGCTATGGCTTCGACAGTCCCGGCGCGGCCTTCAAGGGCAAGGATCTCCAGCTACTGCCCGACGGCGTGACCTTTGCGCTTCACGCCGACGGCGAGCAGCACGAAGTGCGCCTCGCGGTCCCCGGGCGTCACAACGCATCGAACGCCCTTGCCGCGATCGCGGCGACGCGCTCGCTCGGCGTGCGGATCGAAGATGCTGTCGCCGCCCTCGCCCGGTTCGAGGGGCTAAAGCGCCGGCTGGAGACTGTCGGCGAGGCTGGCGGCGTCACCGTCATCGACGACTTCGCGCACAACCCCGACAAGATAGCCGCGACCCTCGCGACGCTGCGCGCCCAGCCGGGCCGGCTGCTGATCATGTTCCAGCCCCACGGTTATGGGCCGCTGACCAAGATGGGCGAGCCACTGGCCGAGAGCATCGCCGATGGCATGGCGCCGGACGACCGGCTCTACCTGCCCGACCCCGTCTACCAGGGCGGCACCGTGGACAAGGTGCGTGGATCCGACTGGCTCGCCGAACAGGTTCGCGAGCGCGGCAAGCGGGCCGAGCATATCGCCGAGCGGCCAACCATCGGCGATGCCCTAGTTGCCGAAGCTCGACCGGGCGATCGCATCCTCATCATGGGCGCGCGCGACGACACACTCATCGACTTCGCGCGGGACCTCGTCGAGCGGCTCGGCGTTGGAGGTTGATGGCAAAGCCCGGAACCGTCACCGGCTGGAAGCTTCCCCGCGATGAGCGCGAGGCGCTGCTCGGACGCTTCCCGCCGAAATATGAGAATGTCATCGCCGACCATGTGACGCTGCGAACCGGCGCGACGCCGCAAACGCCGCTCCCGCGCGAGCCCGAAGCGCGGATCGTCGGCCACGCCGACGACGGCCACAGCCTCGAATGTCTGGTGGTGGCACTCGACGGCACCACGGACCGGCCCGACGGCTCGACCTACCACATCACCTGGTCGCTGGGGCCGGGCCGGAAGGCGCGCGAGAGTAATGACGTGCTTCGTGACAAGGGATGGCAGCCCCTGGTCTCCCCAATCGACGTCACGCTCGAACCGGCACGCTTCTGATGCCGGAGCCTCGCCTCTTCCTCGATGCAGACGGCGTGCTCGCCGACTTCGATCATGGCGCGCAGCAGCTGCTCGGCATGAAGCCCAAGGCCTTCATCGCCAGGCACGGCCGCGGAACCTTCTGGAAGCGCCTCGCGAAGGCCAGGAACTTCTACGGCTCGCTACCGCAGATGCCCGATGCGCGACTGCTCTTCGACGCCGTTAAGCATTTACAGCCGACGATCCTGACCGGGATCCCGGTCGGCACCTGGGCCACTCCGCAGAAGATCGAATGGGCGGCCGACCATTTCCCTGGCGTGCCGATCATCACCTGCATGGCGCGCGACAAACACAAGCATATGCATCCGGGCGATGTGCTGGTGGACGATCGCGAAAAGCACCGCGCCGCTTATGAGGAAGCCGGCGTGATCTTCGTGCACCACAGGAATGCCAAGGACAGCCTCAGGCAGCTGGCGAAGATTTTCCCGTCGGTGAAGGCGCCCGAAGACGCCTGAGCATTAGGCGGCTTGCTGCTCGACCTTTTCGACCCACTCGGGCCAGAACACCGGCTCGCGGCTCGACCAGCCCGGCGCGGTCGCAGCGCTTTCGCTGATCGACTGGAGCAGGACCCGGCGACGGTCGGGGTGAAGGTGCGGCAGGGCCGCAGCGGCGCAGAAGGCGCTCGGCAGCCATGGACGCGACGAGGCGCCGATCAGCCGCTCGTAGAGGAACCGGTAGGCTGCAAAGTTCGGCAGGCGGTCCTGGCCGAGGTCGAAGGCGGAAAGCGTGATCAACATGCCCACGAAGGGCTCGATCATGTCGAGGCCGCTGTCGTCCGGCACCTGCAGGCGCAGATGATCGAGCTGCTTGTACAAGCGGGCTTGGGCACGGATCGATGCCGCCTCGCCCTCGTCGCGGGCCCAGCATTCGATCGGATCGCGGCGACCATAGGCCACGTCGAGCGACCGGCGGACGTAGCGCTGCGTCGCTTTCGCGAAGCTCGCGAACTCCTTCATCTCCGAGATCAGCATCGCGCCGCTTGCCGGCTGGCTGGTCCGCGTAATCATGACTCCGACTCCCGTTCCACAGGCGGGATCATGCGGCGGTATTGGTTTCGAGAAACTTAACCACAGTCCCACCCCCCATTCAGATTGAATCAGAGGGGAGTCACTGCGTCTAGGTAAGAAATTGACTCAGCGCGGGAAAACTGTGGATTGTTGAATATTTGCAACGGCGTGCTGTTATTGTGACGCGACCGTATCGTTCGCACGCGTCTACTCGGGAAATCCTGACGAAGGCGCCGGTTCGTCGGAATTCCCTGGCTGGGTTGCGGCTGGTGGATCCGACGCGTCCATCGATTCATCACTGCCGACGTCCGCCTTCGCGTCATCGTCCTTAGGGTTGAGCTTGAGCTTGCGTTCGAGCTCTCGCTCCGGCGGCGCGGAGATCACCGGCGGTGGAAGATTGCCGTCCCCATCCTTACCAGCATTCACGGACGCGCCCTCCATCGGTATAACATCGCAGGCGGGAAACGAGCGGAAGCGCTTCGACGTTCCCGACAGTTCGGGTTTCGACCGGAAGCGGCAGTCCTTCTGCCAACGGGCAAGCGGCGGTTCCCGCGAGGAGAGTTTTGGGACATGACGGTGCCAATGCTCATGATGCCGCCACCAATGGCCCGGACGCGCTACGCCGACTGGCCGTTCGCAGTGAAGTCGATCCTCGGCTTCTGGATGTTCTACGCTTTGACCATCGTCGTCAGGGCGGTCCTCACTGCCGACCCATTCACCATGGTGAGGAACAAGCTGCTCTACCTCGGCGTCGGGGTGATCATCACCATCTTCATGTATCTGGCGATCGGCGCCGTAGGACCGAACGCCCCACTGCGGCGTAAGGTCAGCGTGGCTGCGCTCAGCGCGACCGTCGGCGCTCTCATCATGGGCGGCGCAATCGTCGCCCTCGAAGACTGGATGCACGAGAGCAAGGAAGAGTTCCGTTTCCAGGCCCGAGAAGGCTTCACTGTCGTCGAGCAGGGCAACCAGATCCGCATCGAGCGCACGGCGCAGGAACCGCTCGTCCTGACGATGCCAAGGGTCAGTGAGCTCGGGACGATGAAGCTCATCCGATACACGCTCGATGGGGCGATGACCTGGCTATTCTTCTACATCGGCTGGTGCGCGTTCTATATCGCGTACCAGGCTCAGTCGGCTGCCCTGGGCGCTCAACGCCGCCTGGCCGATGCCGAGAGTGCCGCGCAGGCGGCTCAGGTCCGCGCGCTCCGCTACCAAGTCAATCCGCACTTCCTGTTCAATACGCTCAACTCATTGTCGTCGCTGGTCATGACGGGCCGCACGGACCGTGCGGAAAATATGCTGCTCGCGCTGTCCACCTTCTTCCGCACCAGCCTTTCACTCGACCCGAGCGCGGACGTCAGCCTGGCGGAAGAAATCGATCTTCAGCGGCTCTATCTCGACATCGAGATGGCAAGGTTCCCCGACCGCCTCACTGTCGAGATCGATGTTCCGTCCGAGCTTGAACAGGCAAGGATGCCAGCCCTGATCCTGCAGCCGATCGTCGAAAATGCGATCAAATATGGCGTCTCGAAGAGCCGGAAGGCCGTAGCTATCCGGATCGAGGCACGTCACCTCGACAACCACCGAATGGTGCTCGAGATCAGCAACCGCCTGAAGCATGGCGGCAAGGACGAGCTTCCGGCCGCCACGCACGAAGGCACCGGCCTCGGTCTCGCCAACGTCTGCCAGCGCTTGGAAGCGCGCTGGGGCGTCCGGGCAAGTTGCCGCTATGGCCCAATGAGCAGCGGCGGGTACAAGGTCGCGCTGACAATGCCGGTGGAGACGAATGGCTGAAGCTAACCCGCTGCGTGTATTGATTGCAGATGACGAACCGCTGGCTGCCGAGAGGCTCCAGCTGCTGCTGGCGCGCGCCGATGGGGCACAGCTCGTCGGCACTGCCAGCGACGGCGACAGTGCAATCAACCTCACCGGCGCACTGCACCCCGATCTACTGCTGCTCGACATCGCCATGCCTGGGCTGGACGGCATCGGTGTCGCGCGGGCGCTTGCCGCGCAGAACCCCTCGCCGGCTGTCGTCTTCGTGACCGCGTTCGACCAGTTCGCGGTCGCCGCGTTCGAGGTCGAGGCCGTCGATTATCTGATGAAGCCGGTGGACCCGAACCGGCTCCAGCGCGCGCTCGATCGCGCCCGCGCCTACCTTCAGCAGCGCAGCGCCCAGCCTGCGCCAGGCAAGGCGTCGCAATGGCTGGAGGAATTCTGGGCGTCGGACCTATCGGGACTGGTGAGGATCGCCGCGCGCGACGTCGATCGCGTTTCGGCCGAGCGTGACTATATGCGGCTGCATGTCGGCCGTCGCAGCTGGCTGATTCATCATTCCATGGCGGCGCTGGGAGAAGGCCTGGATCCGGAGCTGTTCGTCCGGCTTCATCGCTCGGCGATTGTCCGCAAGGACTTCATCACCGGCTTCACCCGCAACCCGTCGGGGCGGTGGATCGCGCGGCTCGCCGACGGGACTGAACAGCCGGTCGGCCGGCTTTATTCAGACCGAGTCCGGGCAATCGCCGGACGCTGATCAGAAAAAAAGCCGCCGCGCATCCGGGGAAGTGGACGCGCGGCGGTCGAGCGCTGACGGTCACCGGGAGCTGACGATCAGGGCTGCGCCATCAAGAACTTCGACGCTCGGGTGACGGGCATTGCCGATAGCCGCAGCAACCGCTGGCTGGGCCGCCGCGATGGCGCCGCTCCGGCACCCGTCGACTTCGCGCTGGAACTTGAGGTCGAGCGGCGAAGCGGTGTCGCAGACCAGCCGGGCCGCAAAGGCTACGCGGTGCTGCAACTTCTCGCGGCCGGTCCCGGTCGTCAGGTTGAGGTCCACATAGGACACACGGACCGAGGTTTTCTCCGCCGCACTGCTGACAGTGGGAACGACAAGCGCCGAGGCCACTGCGAGCGCGGCCAGCGCGGGAAGGGTCTTCAACATCGTACTTCTCCCTTTTTGCGACGCGGGACGGCTGGGGAATGAGAGGGGATGCCCCGCGTCGCAGGGAGCTATATGCCTCGCGGTCATTACGGGGTCGCGCACGGCTCGATGACCGGCCCATCAGTTGTCGTCGGCCCGACGAAGGCCGTTCGTCAGGCGGTCAATCGACGAACGGTGGTCAGCTGGCGTTCAGCTTCAGGGCGACTTGTAATCTGGGGTTCAGCTTTCGGCTCGAGACTGCCGTTCGCGGTCGACAATGCTGGTCAGCGCGACGTCGTGTGTAACGTTGCCCACGGTCCGAAAAATGTCAGGCACCATCTCGACCGCCACGAGAAGTCCCAGTGGTGCAATGGGCACACCGAGCGCCAGGGCGATCGGGGCGATCGAGCTGATGTAGCTGACTTCGCCAGGAAGGCTGACCGCCCCGTAGCTCATCACTGCACCGACAGCCGTCGCCGCGATCATCTGCGCCAAAGTCGGCTGGAGGCCGAGCCAGTGCGCGACGTAGAAGGCTACGGCTGTGTTCATTGCCGGGCCGGTTGCGCGAAAAAGCGCAACGGCGATCGGCAGCGTCACGTCGCTGACCTCCTCGCGGATGCCCATCCCGCGCGAGGCATCGAGCATGGCCGGGAGGGATGCGAGCGAGGAGCGGGTCGAGATCGCGACCGCCTGCGGTGCGATCAGTCCGCGAGTGAACGAGCCCATGCCAACCTTGCCGGCGACCGCCGCTAGCGGATAGGCGGCGATCGTCACCAATATGCCGATCACCGAGATGATCACGACGTAATGCCCGAGCCCAGCAAAGGCTGCGCCGCCGGCGGCGGAGCCGACCGTGAACGCCAGCGCCAATACGCCGAGCGGCGCGATCGCCAGCACCCACGCGATCACGACCAGCAGCGCTTCGGCGATTGCATCGAAGAAATCGACGACGGCCTTGCGCCCCGCGGCCGCGATCCGCGTAAGGGCCAGCGCGAAGACAACGGAGAAGACCGTCAGCGGCAGGATGTCACCGTTGCTTGCGGCGGCGATTGCGTTGGGCGGAACGATTCCCTTGAAGAACTCGGCCGCACCGGGAAGCGGCCCCGACGTTTGCTGCTCGACATGCGACAACGCTTGCTGGAGCAAGGCCGCGGTGCCTCGGGCCAGCGGAAAGGCCTCCGTTAGCCCAACGACGGCAAGCGCACCGAACACTGATGAGGCGGTACAGATGATGACAATCCACAACACCGACCGGCCCGCAATTCGTCCGGTCTGGGCAGCTTCGGCGCTCTTGGCAATGCCGACCACAAGTAGCGCTACCACCAGCGGGATGACGGTCATCTTGAGAGCATTGAGCCAAAGTGTGCCGACGAACGAGGCAACGCCGAGCGCATTGTCACGGGCGCCCTGCCCCATGTCGCCGGCCATCATGCCCGCAACCAGCCCGACGATCAGCGCGCCGAGCGCGTAATAAGCGCGGAAGTTGCCGCCGCCCTTGTCGGGCTTGCTCTCGGCGGCGGTCAACGCGGCTTCTTGAACAGAAAGATGAAGCGGTCGGTCTTGCCCGCGATCTTGGGATCGTGGACCTCGACATCATGTGTGTCGGCAGGATTGCGCAGCAGGTCGCTGCTGCCGACGAACACGAAGCCCGCGCGCTTGAAGTCAGCCTTCACTACATTCGGATCGATCCGGTGGTACTTCTCCACCGTCGATCGAGTGTCGTCGTTGGCAGTGGCGATATGGTCGATCACGCCAATCGTCCCACCAGGTTTCATCGAGGCATAGACCGCCTTCAGGAAGGCGTTCGGATCCATCCGCGGGATTTTGTACTTGTCGTTCTGCCAGTAGGTGTCGTGATAGTTGTCGTTCAGGATCACCCAGTCGGCATAACTTTTCGGCAGGTCCGGCGCCTCGAAGGGCGATGTGACGATCGAGACATTAGGGTGCGAAGCCTCGAACGCCTCGAACGCCTGCTTCCTCTTGTCGCTGTAAAATTGCGTCGGCATCCAGACCGTGACGTGTCCCTTCGGCCCGACCACCGGAGACGCGATCCCCGCCCAGTAAGCATTGGCCCCGAACAGATCGAGGACATGCTGGCCCGATCTCAGCTTGAGGAAAGTCAGGACCTGAGTCGGTTTGCGCCCCTCGTCGAGCTTGACGTTATCGGCGCCGCGGCTCGCCGTATCGGCGACGGCCGCCGCAATCGGCGAAGGAGCCGTTTTGGCCAAGGTCGGCGTGGCAAGAATGAGTGAGATGGCGAAGACTTTGGCGAGGCGCATGCGCATTTCCCTCTTGAAGTGTGGGCGTCTTCTATTGCCGGACACTGCCGTGCGCCAGCCGTCACTATGGCGCTCGTTGATCGCACCTGATTTTTCGATCAAAAGTTCGTTCGGCAAGGTCGAGTCTGAGGGGGCTTGAAGATGGCTACGGTTGTTGCGTCGGCTACGGACAGGAAGATGTCCGAGCGCAAGTTCTATTCGCGCATGGCATTGTTCCTGGTGGCCCTGGTGCTGCTCGGCTTTGGACCAAGCTTTTACCTGCGCGGCGTAGTCCCACCGTACCCGCGACCCAATCCGACCCTTCCTCCCGCGGTAATTCTCCACGGAACGGTCTTCTCCGTGTGGATGGCCTTGATTGTCGCACAGACGCAATTGATCTC
>JAFBAM010000202.1 GCA_019247755.1 Sphingomonas sp. | reverse complement strand
CTTCTGCGGCGTGTCGTGGGCGACCTTTTCGATCTCCATGCCGCCTTCGGTTGAGGCGACGACGGCGATCCGGCCGGTTTCGCGGTCGACCAACAGCGCAAGGTAGAATTCCTTGGCGATGTCGACACCGTCGGTGATGTAGAGCCGCTGCACCTGCTTGCCGGCGGGTCCGGTCTGGATCGTCACAAGGGTCTTGCCGAGCATCTCGGCAGCGTGCTCGCGGACCTCGTCGATCGAGTGCGCCAAACGAACGCCGCCCTTGGCCGAGTCGCCAAGTTCCTTGAAGCGGCCCTTGCCACGGCCGCCGGCGTGGATCTGCGCCTTAACGACCCACAGCGGGCCGGGGAGTTGCCGGGCTGCCTCAACCGCCTCGTCGACGCTCATCGCCGCATGGCCTGCAGGAACCGGGACGCCGAACTTCGCGAGCAGCTCTTTTGCCTGATATTCGTGGATGTTCATGATGGGCGGCCCTTAAGCAGATTGCTGAGGGGGATGCAAAAGCTGACACCCCGGATGAGTGAAAACAGGGCTCCCTCCACTTCCTCCACTTTGTGACCTTCGAAGCCGCCTGTCAGTCGAAGGGGAGCGACGAACTTCACTAGACTCGCGGGCCGCCTGTAGGACAGGAAAATCCGACCGTGGCCGACCTCGAACGCCCTCTCCGCAAGATCATCCATGTCGACATGGACGCCTTCTACGCGTCCGTGGAGCAACGCGACGATCCCGAGTTGCGCGGCAAGCCGGTCGCGGTCGGGGGCCAGCATCGCGGCGTGGTCATGGCGGCAAGCTACGAAGCGCGGAAGTTCGGCATCCGCTCGGCCATGCCTTCGGTCACCGCCAAGCGCCGCTGCCCCGAGCTGATCTTCGTCAAAACGCGGTTCGACGTCTATCGCGCCGTCTCGCAACAGATCCGCGCGATCTTCCTCGATTATACCCACCTGGTCGAGCCGCTGTCGCTCGACGAAGCCTATCTCGACGTCACCGAGGACCGGCACGGCCTCGGCAGCGCCCGCGCGATTGCCGAGGACATCCGCCGCCGGATCCGCGAGGAATGCCAGCTGACGGCCTCGGCAGGCGTTTCCTACTGCAAGTTCATCGCCAAGCTCGCGTCCGACTACCGCAAGCCCGACGGCCTCACGGTGATCACGCCCGAGCGCGGCGCCGAGTTCGTCGCCTCGCTTCCGGTCGCGCGCTTCCACGGCGTCGGCCCGGTGACCGCGAAAAAGATGGAGCGGCTCGGGATCATGACCGGCGCCGATTTGAAGGAATGGAGCCTGCCGGCGCTGGAGGCGCAATTCGGCAGCTCCGGTCACTGGTATTGGCGCATTTGCCGCGGGATCGACGAGCGCGACGTGAAGCCCGACCGGCCTTACAAGTCGGTCAGCGCCGAACGAACGTTCGACGAGGACCAGCGGGAGCCTGAGCGGCTCGCCGCCGAGCTGGACCGGATCGCGGGCTACGCCTGGGATCGGGTGACGCGCGCCGAGGTCGTGGGCCGCACTGTGACCCTCAAGGTCAAATTCGCGGACTTCACGATCATCACTCGCTCGAAAAGCTTCGCCGGTCCGGTGCCCGACCGGGAGGCGTTCGCCGCCGCGGGGCAGGCGCTGCTGGCGGCTCTGCACCCCTTATCGAAAGGTATTAGGCTGCTAGGGCTGGGGCTCCATAATTTAACCGAGATTAACAATGCCGAGCCGGCCCAGCTGGGACTCGCAATCTGAAGTCAGTTGTGATATAAAATTGTCACACAAAGGGGCCGCCGCGATTCAGCTGTGGCCCTTAAATTCAAGGGAAGCCTTAAACATAGGCAGCAGAGCCACGACCGCCGGGTCGTTTTGGGGGACGATGCGAGATTGCGTCGGCTCGTGTTGCCGCAAGTCTGGAAAGGTTAGCAATGGCTACAAAGGCGCTTAGCTTCGACGTCGGCGATTATGTTGTTTACCCCAAGCATGGCGTTGGCCGCGTCGTCGAGCTGCAAAGCACCGAAATCGCCGGAACCCGTCTCGAGCTGTACGTTCTGCGGTTCGAGAAGGAGAAGATGACCCTTCGCGTTCCCGTCAACAAGGCGGACTCGGTCGGCATGCGCAAGCTGTCGTCCGACAAGACGATGAAGGAAGCCCTCGCGACCCTGACCGGCAGGCCGAAGGTGAAGCGCACCATGTGGTCGCGCCGCGCCCAGGAATATGAGGCGAAGATCAATTCGGGCGACCTGACCTCGATCGCCGAAGTTACCCGCGACCTGTTCCGCCCGGACGATGCGCCGGAGCAGAGCTATTCCGAGCGGCAGATTTTCGAGGCGGCCTCGTCGCGCCTGGCGCGCGAGCTTGGCGCCATGGAGCAGACCGACGAGAAGTCGGCGCTCGCCAAGATCCTCGAGATCCTGAACAAGGCGGCGCTGGTCCATCACAAGACCAAGGAAGTCGCTTAACACTTTCCGCCGATAGGCTGGTTCAAAGGGCGCCCCTCACCGGGCGCCCTTTCTTTTTGCCCTTGCGACTGTTTCGGCGTCAGTGTATTGCGCCACTAATACAGCGTAAGCAGGAGGATAGCATGCGCAAGTCCGTCGCGGCCGTGATCGCCGCGTCCGCCCTTTCGGGGTGCCAGGTCCACGCCAAGGAAGACGGCGGACCGACGGTGTCACGCAATTACCAAGTGGGCAATTTTCAGCAGGTCGAGGCCGCAGGTCCGTTCGACGTCGTGATCCGGACTGGCGGCAATTTCTCTGTCGCGGCGCAGGGCCCCGAAAAGCTGCTCGAGCACACGACGGTCGAGGTGAAGGACGGCAAGCTGGTTATCCACCCCGAGCGTGAGGGCGGCTTTTTCCACTTCGGCCATTCCTACAACGGCAAAGCCACCTTCACGGTCACCCTGCCCCAGCTGACCGGCGCGACGCTTGCCGGTGCCGGCGATATGAATGTCGACAAGGTCGCGAGCCCCGAGTTCAAGGGCGCGGTAGCAGGGGCGGGCGACCTCACCATCGGCGCGCTCGAGGTCCAGCAGCTCAAGGTCTCGCTTGCGGGCGCCGGCAATTTCAAGGGCACCGGCAAGGCGCAGTCCGCCGATTATTCGCTGGCGGGCGCAGGCGACGTCGACGCTTCAGGGATTCAGACCGAGCAGGTCAAGGTGTCGATCGCGGGCGCCGGCGGCGTGAAGGCCCATGCCAGCGGCACCGCCGATGTCAGCATCGTCGGCGCGGGCGACGTCGAGATTTCGGGCGGGGCCAAGTGCAACGTGCACAAGATCGGCGCCGGCGACGTTCGCTGCTCATAAGGTCGCTTTAGAGGCTCGTTAACCATGAGTGTGGAAGGTGCGTGACATGCGCACCTTCCTTCTCGCCGCGGCGCTGATCGCCGTCGCCGCACCCGCCGACGCGGCGGTCCGCAATTTCGGCATCACCAGCTTCACCAAGATCCGCGTCGCGGGGCCCTACAAGGTCACCCTGGCGACCGGCGTTGCGCCGTTCGCAAGAGCCAGCGGATCGCCCAACGCCATCGACCGCGTCGCAATCGACGTCCGCGGCGACACTTTGGTAGTCCAGGCCAATCCGTCATGGGGCGGATTCCCCGGCTCCGATCCGGGCCCGGTCGAAGTCAGCATCGGCACGCACGACCTCACCAACGCTGCGCTGATCGGGTCAGGCGCGATCCTCATCGACAAGGTGAAGGCACTGGGCTTCACCCTCACCGTCCAGGGCTCGGGCGTCAGCGCGATCGGGAACGCCGCTGTGGATCAGTTGACGGTGTCGCTCGAAGGCACGGCCAACGCCAAGATCGGCGGCAAGGCGGGCAAGATGACCGCGCTCGTGCGCGGCATGTCCGCGCTCGATGCTTCGAAGCTGACGACACCCAGCGCCGACTTCAGCGTCGACGGCACGGCGACGGTTGACGCCAACGTCACCGACACGGCGAAGGTCAACGGCTGGGGCCCTGCGACCGTTCGGCTGACGGGCAAACCGACCTGCAACCTGAAGGTGCAGGGCTCGGCCAGCATCAGCGGCTGCAAGCCTCAGTGAACTGAGGTCCGGGCCTCGACCCCCGACAGGAAGTTCCACAGCGCGCCGGCCAGCTCCTCGCCGGCAGCCACCGCTTCCGCCTTCTCCGCTTGGGGCAGCCGGTCGAGCAATGCGCGGCAGACCGAGCTGTGCTCGACGTCCGCACTCTCATGCACCCGGAAGAAACGAAGGGTTGCTTCGTCGCTGATGCCGTAGCGGTCGATCAGGCCCTCGATCTTGGCAGAGGCGACGCCCGGGAACTGGCTCTCATAGGCGTAGAGCGCGCCGAGGCCCGCGGCATAGGACTGCCGCGACAGCTTGCGGAACGTGTCGATCAGCGCCTGCGTCTCCGCATTGAGCGCCTGACCGCGAACCGCACCCTCGCTTTCACCAAGCCCGCAAGCGAACATCAGCCAAAGGGTCGCATGGTCCTGCTTGCCCCCTTCGATGCCCTCTTCCTCGGCGAGGTTCTCGGCGAGCATGCGGCGGCCTTCGCGGTCGGGGCAGACGCTGTGCACCGCGCTCACCGCGCGCGGGAATGCCTCGACATGATGGAAATATTGCCGCGCATAATCGCGCAGCGTGTCGAGCGGCAGCCGGCCTTCGGTCCAGGCCTGATAGAACGGATGGCTCAGCATGGCCTTTGCCGCGACCTTCGAATCGATAAGCGACGAAGTGGTGGTCATGACGCGTCTCCCTAGTTCCCGATTGGGCCGATAGCGTCGGCAATCCGACTAAACCAGAGCCAGTGCGGCGAGCCGTCCATAAAGCTGTGGAGGAAGCTCGCCGACCCCGCTCGCATCGCCGTCGGCTGACGGTGCATCGGCCTCTTCGAGGTAGCGCCAGCCCTGGTGCGCGCGCCGCGGCTGAGGTGCCACGGTAACAAGCTCCGCAGAGCAGACGATGTCGATCCGGCCGTCCTCGCGATCATCAAATCGAAGGATTTCGACGCCGCCGATTATGCGGTGCTTGACGATCCAGTAGAGCCTGCCGCCTATCAGCTCGGACGCGCGCTTGGGCCGCATCCGGGTCGGCACGCGGATGACGCCATCCACCGCGCGGGCAGCGACGCGTCTTTGAAGCATGTCGAGGTCACGGCACGCAAACGCGACCTTGGTCAGATGAAGTGTCGGCACTCCACCAATTTAGTGAACGAGGAAAAGTGCTGCCAGTCCGAGGAAGCTGAAGAAGCCGGTGACGTCGGTAATCGTGGTCACGAATACGGCTGACGACACCGCGGGATCCACGCCCATCCGGTCGAGGGTGACCGGGACCAGGATGCCGCCCAGCCCAGCCGCGAGATTGTTGATCACCATCGCCGCGCCGATCACCGCGCCGAGCGCTGGGTTGTGGAAGATCAGCGCGACGCCAACGCCGATCAGCAGGCCGAGGGAGATACCGTTGGCAAGGGCGATCGTCAGCTCCCGCCCGAAGGCGCGAATCGTGTTTGATTCGGTCAGCTGGTTGGTCGCCAGCGCCCGCACCGCCACCGCCAGCGTTTGCGTTCCCGCATTGCCGCCCATCCCCGCGACGATCGGCATCAGCACCGCCAGCACCGCATATTTGCCGATCTCGCCCTGGAATAGGCTGACGACGCTTGCTGCGATCATCGCGGTGCCGAGGTTGATCACCAGCCAGAACAGCCGCCGCCGGACGGTCAGCGGCACCGGCTCGTTGATGTCGCCCTCGCCCGCCCCCGACAGCAGCAGCACGTCCTCGCCCGCTTCCTCCTGGATGATGTGGACGATGTCGTCGACCGTGATCATGCCGACCAGCCGGCCTGCGTCGTCGACCACTGCAGCCGAAACGAGCGCATATTTCTGGAAGCGAAGCGCGACATCCTCCTGGTCCATGTCGACCGGGATCAAGGTCTGCTCGCTGGCCATTATGTCGCTGACCAATGTGCCGCGCGGCGTCCTCAGGATCGTCGACAACTTGCAGGTGCCGACCGGATGGTGGTCGGGACTGACCACGAACACTTCCCAGAAGTCGGTCGGCAAATCCTCGGTCGAGCGCAGATAATCGATGACCTGCCCGACCTTCCAATGTTCCGGCACCGCGCAGAGGTCGCGCTGCATCAGGCGGCCGGCGGATTCCTCCGGATAGCCG